>NJEK01000030.1 GCA_002255105.1 Candidatus Wolframiiraptor sp. EX4484-121 | reverse complement strand
TAGGGAGATTGAGCCGGATATAGATTCCATACCAGATCTTATTCGCAGATACTATAAGCTTAGGGACTCCTTCGTCATGCCTGAGGGGAGATATGAGAATTGTAAATGTTGTTCTTATCGACCTTTATGCTCGATACTCCCAAGAAAGGCCAGAATAACCAAAGAACAACTGCTGTCTCTCAGAGAATTAGACTTAGCGACCAAATGATCTGATCTCTTTTCAAGCGGCTGGATCCCGTGATCATTTAGGGCTTTATGATAAGCTTTACGCATCATTCGTTCATCAAGCTCTTATTAACACGGCACCATGTATCTGGCATGAAGCTTAAGGAATCATTGGCTATGATCGTGGTAGGCTTGGTGATAGGATCTCTTCTAACGTTAGCGGTCCTTAACCTCTGGCAATCACCGACAAATCCTCCAAAGAACCTCCCCCAGAACGCCTATGGAGGCCAATCTAGCCACGAGGTCCCAGCGAGCACCCCTGAGAAGTCCCAGCCGAGTATACCGCAGGTAGGGGAGTTTAAGCGGGAGTATTCGAGGAAGAGGTGGATGGGGTATGATGTTTTCAAAGCGCATGAATATTATGTAAGGGCTTTGGACGCCTATAAGCGTGGGGAAAGGGATGAGGCGGTCAAGATCTTTAGGCAGGCGGTTGAAAGCCTTGAGAAAGCCGAGCCGCTGCCAAGCCTCCCAAAGAGGGATTGGGAAGTAACGGATAGCAACATCATGATAGATGATGTCCCAACGCCCCACGACTTCGTCCCGCTCGGAACGATCTACGTGAGGAGCGAGAACGGTTACATAGCATATCCATCGAATGAGCCTAGATGGAAGCTTAGCTGCTTCATCTACGTCGCCTATGGAGAGTCCGAGGAGGGAGATGTATTCGTCTATCACGGGAGGCTCCCATTCACCGGGGAAGGACCCCACAGACCCAGAATCTGGCTAAATGACGAGTGGATCTATCCATTCCCAACCTTCTACTCACCGATGTACTATGATGAGGAGAAGGTGATGGTCTATAACTTCGACGCCTCCCACAGCTACATCCAAACCCTAACCTATGATCCTGAGGAGAGGTTATGGATTCACGAGATCAAGCCGATCGAGGGGGATGGGCCGAGGTTGAGGATAGTTGGGAGGGCGATGGGTAAGACGTTCTGGATGGGTAGGTGGGATGGGCCATTCATAATACATGGAGTAACCTTCAACAAGAAGGACATAGACATCTGGGGAGGATTCTGGGACATAGGTGAGATGACAGCGGAACTAATCATAAATGGAAGACGATACGTGTTCAAGGGAAGCTTCCTATTCGATAGGGCTAGCCACCTAACATACTACTACGACTCAGCTTGGGAGGGTGGGGCTGGAGCCCCGCTTGAGTTCTCATGCTTCTACCTCTGCCAAGATGAGTTCTGTCTAGCCGTCGCCCACACCGATAACCCCTCCCCATTCAAACCCCCGACAAGCCTCCAGCATCAAGCCAGGCTAAACCTATTCGCGGAGAATCGCTCATATCCATTAACCGAGTTCAGGGTCTGGGACGATGGGGGGATCCAACCGAAGATCTTCCACCTAGTTGGGAGATTCGATGGGGGAGAGATAGAGATCGTAGGGAAGCCGATAAACTACTGGCCCAATCGATGGGGAGTCTCTAGAGGAACTTGGTGGAATCCGGAGGCCTATAGGACTTGGGGTAGGGCGACGATACACTGGACCGGAAAAATAGTCATAAATGGAAAGGTGATCGAGGTCGACGCATACGGAATAGGGGAGTTCACGAGATATAATGAGCACCTAACAGGCTAAGGCAACAAAGTGAACGATTTCAAGGCTCATCATTTCAAAACGGTATGAACAAGCGGGGTGAAGGTTGCTAATGAATGATCAATCTATATTTTATCAGGGTCAGCGCTCAAGATCCCTATCATCGCCTCAGCCTGGTCAGACACATCATCCCCTCATGGTTAGACTTTTTCTCCACTTTTATCCTTTTTCTCCAGGATCTTAGGGAAACCAGACAACCGCTACGCATATGTTAAATAAGTTGTTAAGGCTGAGAGAGGTGGTGTGCGTGGATCGGAGAAAGCTCTGCTCTAACCGCATCTCCCTAGTTATCCTTGTATGGGCTTGGATGTTTCTGGGGAGCATTCTGACGGCCTTGTCGATAGCTTATGTCAAAGGAGTGCCCGCGACATTTAGCGAAATCATAGACATGTTTAACGGAGAGCCCTATCTGGCATCCTATGTTGAGGTCGTCGCCGTGGGGGGCTTACCCTTAGCACTCACCATTCTCTGTAGGGATGGCTTCAAAGTCTATGGCCTGACGAAGGCAGGGCTGTTAAAGAGCGTGGCTGCATCCATCCCCCTAGCAATCGCTGTTCTTCTTCCGAGAGTTCTCTACGGGGGCTTGAACATCAGCAGCTTTAACCTCAGATTCCCCTATAACGTATGGTATGCCCTCTTAGGGTTCTCCGCTTACGGGCCCTTGGAGGTGTTCTTTACGATATGGCTGATCGTAAACACAGACATCATATTTCATGGTTTAGAGAAGGTATTTTCGCCGGGGCTCCTAATCACGGTGCTGATCTTCGGCCTCTCGCATGTTTTCCTCTCGCCACAGGCGGGGATAGTGAATGCTATCCACGTAGCGGCGGAGTGGCTGATCTCAGGACTGATATTCAAGTATACGAAGAACTCGATAGGTCTGATGATTGCGTGGACCTTAATTAATGGGCAGGTGGCCTATCTAGTCACGGGTTGCCTGACTTAAAGCGGCTTAAAGTCCTTCAAGCATATGGCTTAGCTTTATCTCATGGATTCCCTAAGATTATTCGATGGATTTGGAGGTTGAGGTCAGGGTTGAGGCCGAGGTCTATCCCACCGAGGATCCGGAGAAGGTCTTGGAGGCCGTTAAGAAGATCTTTTCCGAGATAGACTTCAACATTAGGTGGCTTGATGGGGCCGCCGTCGTGGAGGGGGTTGGAGAGGGTTTGAAGGTCTTGGAGAACTTGAAGAGGTTAATTAGGGAGCGGAGGATTAGGGTGAGCGCTAGGCGGATCCTAAAGTCATCCATCTCTGGCGCTAGGCTGATCTTCAACCTAAACAAGCAGGCCGCATATGCCGGAAAAGTTTCATTCACCGAGCCATATCTAGAATCTCCTCTCCCACCGATCAGGGTTGAGATAAGATCGAATGATCTTGAAGGAGTCATCGAGTGGTTGACCGAGATCTAACGCTCCCCGGCTGAGGGTCTAATGAGCTCGGCGCAAAACTTTGAAGGACCCGCTGTTTCATCGTTAAAAATTGTTTGAGGGCTGAACCCTTAAATTAAGCTGTCTCAGACGATTGCCATGATCTACCGTCTAGATGATGGGAGATTGGTGGTGAAGCTTGAGGATGGAGAAAACGTCCTAGAGAAGCTGAAGACCGTGCTTGGGGAGATTGGATGGTCGTCCGGAGTGATCTTAAACGGCGTGGGGATGCTGAGAAAGATCAAGCTGGGATATTTCAACGGAGAGAAATATGTAGTAGACGAATTTGAGGATCCGATGGAGCTCGTGTCTATGCAGGGGAACATATCCTCAGATGATAAAGGCAACATACTATTACACATCCATGTCGGCCTAGCCGATCGATCTAAGAATATGCATGGAGGCCACCTCTTAGATGGGATCGTGAATAACGTAAATGAGATACTTATCATAAGGCTTGAGAGGGTGAGGATGCGGAGGAGGCTAAGCGAGAAGACAGGGTTGATGGAGCTCTTCTTGGAGTAGATTAACTCCTGGGAGGAACCTCGTACTTCAGCAGATCCTCTGCTAGATAGCTTTCGGGGAAGATCTTCCTCGCCTCAAGTAGGAGGGCGTCCTCGTTCCCCTCATACCTTGGACTTATATGAAATAGGTATAGCCTCTTAACACCTGCTTTGAGGGCGACCTCGGCCGCCTGATTAACCGTTGAATGCCCATCCTCGGCAGCCTCCTCCTCAAACTCCGGGCCAAGAGTCGCGTCATGGATCAATACGTCGGCGCCTCTCGCAAACTCTATTATCTTCTGCGATGGCCTAGTGTCACCGGTATATACGATCCTCCTCCCAGGTCTTGGAGGCCCCATGGCTTCCTCAGGCCTAATTACTCTACCCCTAAACTCGACCTCCTCGCCTCTTTGAAGCCTTCCCCAAAGCGGTCCGCGCGGAAGCCCTATCCTCTCGAGATACTCGACGTTCATCTTTCCGGGTCTGTCCTTCTCCCTAAGCCTATACGCTAGGGCTGGAACCGTGTGATCCGCCTCAACAGCCTCGACAACATACTCCCTCGATTCGTAGATCAGCCCCTCGGACACCTCGCTGACGTATACATCAAACCCTATCCTCCCTATCTTTAGGGATAGGAGTGAATTAACGAACTCTATGGTCCCCTTAGGCCCAATGACCTTCACCGGATCCTTTCTATTGAGCATGGATAGCGTGTAGAGGAATCCCGGTAGACCCAATACGTGGTCTCCATGAAGGTGGGTTAAGAATATGATAAGCTTCCGCTTAAATCCAACTCCGGCCCTCATCATCTGCCTCTGGGCGGATTCCCCGCAGTCGAAGAGGATCAACTCGCCCGAGAAGTTCACGGCTATTGATGGTAGCCCTCTCCTCACGCTTGGAATGCCTCCGCCCGTCCCGAGGAAGGTTAATCTCATCACGCTCAACTCTCCAAGACCACCACCCTTCTGGTCAAGCTTCTATGAACCCTCGCGAGATGAGATTCGCGAACCTTAAGCCCCGTTCCGGCTATGAGCTCCATCAGATCTAGCTCGGATGGGACCGCCAATACTATTCTGCCGCGACTGACCAAGAGTTCGGCCGCCACCTCGAAGAACTCGATTAAGAGGTTCTTGATAGACTTGTCGGGGATGGTCGTCGACCTTCCATAGGGCGGGTCCGTCACGATCGCGTCGAACAGCTCCTTCCTAAATGTGGGTCTCCTCGCATCCCCGACTATCATGAACTCCCTTCCACGGGCATATCTCTTAAGATTCTCTAACCCTCCCAAGGCTATCCAATCCTTTAGCTCAACTCCGTAGACCTCGTAACCTAGGAGAAGCGCCTCGATCATTATCCCGCATGCCCCGGCGAATGGATCCAGGATCCTCCCACCGATCCCAACCCTCGCGAGGTTGACCATGGCCCTGGAGAAGTCGGGCTGCATGGTCGAGGGGAGGGAGAAGGGCCTCCTCCCAGCAACCCTCTCATCGAAGAAGTGTCTTGGCTTAACCTCAAGCAGCTTTCCTACGACCGTCACTTCGGGCTGGGCCACGAATATCATCGTGAGGTCGGGCTTCTCCAAATCGACTCTAAGCCCCGGAATCTCGTTTAAGATGTGCTCCCCGATCGATGCTTCGAGCTTAAGCTTCCTTAGGCCAACCCCCTCCAATCTAATCCCCCTAACAGCTATTTTCTCGACCTCAGAGTCCACGAACTCCCTCAAATCGATTTGTTTAATAGACTTTAGTATGTCCTCCTCATCAGTCTTGCATCTTAGGAGGAATTCCCCGGCGAGCTTGGTGTAAGCGGTCCTATAGACGACTTCTCTGGCAACCTCTTCAAGCGTTTCCGCGACGACTATTCTCGAATACTCCCCCACAAGCTTATGGCCTGGATCTAAGACTTCCAAGACCGCTCTAAGCTCCGCCCTTGGAAGGGTTTCGTAGATTCCCGAGAGTAGGAAGAAGTATCTGCGCCTAATCATCTTAATTCACGGCGTATCGCCTCTTCAACAAGCTCTACAATAGAATACTCCACGTAACTATTAGGTATCGTGTCAGACGCCATGATCCTCTCGGCCCCGGAGCCCATTATCCTCTCGACGGCTCCGCCGACCAGTAGGGCGTGGATGCAGGCGGCGTAAACTCTCTTCACCCCCCTCCTCTTCAACTCCCTAACTACTGAGGCCATGGTTCCGCCCGTGCTTATGATGTCGTCCACGACGACGGCTTTCTCAGCCGACACCTCATCGAGCTCTACCTTAACCTCTCCGGTTCTCTTATCCCTGCTCGACTTGGCTGAGGTATAATCTGTGTTCAGCTCCTCTGCGACCATCCTCGCCATCTCCCTCCCCTTCTTACCCATTGAGACTATGAAAGAGTCTCCGAGTCCAACGGTTTTCAGATATTTGGCAAAGATCTTCTCGGCTCTCAAATCGATTAAGGGTATCGGAGACTCCCCCGCTATCCATGGAGAGTGCATGTTGATCGTGTAGATCCTCCTGTAACCGACTCGGTGGAGGACCTTGAGGATCGCCTTAATGCTCACAGCCTCTCCATCTAAGAACCGCTTATCTTGACGGGCGTATGCGAGATATGGGGAGATCAGGGCTATAGATCTCGCCCCGAGGTCGAGGGCGTTCTCACCGATCAAGATGGCTTGGATTAGATGTCGGTCCTGGGGTGGATGGGTTCCCTGGAGCACTATCAGATCCTCTCCAGAGACCTCCTCCGGAAACCGTATATAGCTCTCGCCGTCTGGGAAGATTTTATGCTCAACCTCCATGATCTTTAGACCCTCCATCCTCGGCAGTTTCCCGAATAGGTATCTTGAGGCAGGCCCTACGGCTAAGATCACGGAGATACATGCGACGCCCAATATTTTATCCTTGAGATCTACTTTAATAATCGGCTTAAACTCGATCCATGAGATGAGCTTGCCGGGGGACGTTTACCGAAGGCTTAGGGCATTTGTGAGGGATAGTCCATCGAGGTTTAGCTGGGTGGACGACCACGTGGCCGGGTCTGGTAGACCCATGACGCTTGAACAGCTTAGGTGGATTAGGGAGCGGGGGGTCGAGACGATAATCTCCCTAACCGAGAACCAGCTTCCAAGAGAGTGGATTAGGGAGCTTGGATTCAGATACTTTCACACACCCATCCTAGATCACTCCGCCCCAAGCCCCGAGAAGCTAAAGCAGATAGTAGATTTAATCTTGGGAGAGGTCGGGGCAGGGAGGAAAGTACTGATCCACTGCGCGGCCGGATTGGGTAGAACTGGAACGGTTCTCGCCGCATACCTCGTCGCGAGGAAGCGGATGTCGGCGGAGGAGGCGATGGAGCTCGTGAGAAGGCTCAGACCCGGATCGATCGAGGATGTTCAGGAGTGGTCTGTTCGAGAATTTCACCGCAAATACTTCAGCTAGAGCTGTTCCTTCAATAGCTCTATGATCCTCGAGCCTATCCCAGGTATCTTCAT
>NJEK01000002.1 GCA_002255105.1 Candidatus Wolframiiraptor sp. EX4484-121 | reverse complement strand
GCAGTCTTCCTCGCAATATCAACACCATTCCTAACGACTCCAATCGAATACTTCAACGCGTTATTCCATCACACAAAGAGCGTGGGAGGATTCACCTATTGGATAGCGGTTTCCACCTTCATAAACTTATCAAACTTCTGGTATATACCATTCACGGCATTTCTCATAGCCACCCTCTACATTTACAGGAGGATCAAGGTTGGGTTGAATAATGATAGGTATATTGACGCCTGTGCTGCGACTGTTGCAGTCTTCTTGGCCACGTCCCCGAAAGTAAACATACAATACACTCTGACCCTAATCCCTCTCCTCCTACTCTCAAAGAGCTTCTGGGCTGAAAAACATCTTAAGAGGAACTTCATACTTTTGATCTCCTCTGCAGTCCTCTGGCTCGCGTCATCCTATACGGTCCTATTTGTAGCTCTCAGCATGGACTTCGCGAACTTCAAGAAGCTGGATCTCGTGATCCTGAATAGATGGAATATCATAGTAACCGTGGCCATAGTAGCCTTTGGACTTCTCTGCATCCTCCCAACGCCGAGTGGAGTAAGACTCCATAATGCCCCGATAAGGGTTGGAATTCCTGAGAGCCCTGACTCGGCATTCATTCCGGGTAGTGGTGAGAGCGTATCCCAATTCCTCAAACACTATAACGTCAATTACGTGGTTCTCTCATTCTCCCCAGACTTCGTGGACACATATCAAGGTTATGAGCCTGAAAAGGATGTTACTAGATATATGAGGTTTAAGACGGTTGCAGAGAGGTGGAGGTATAAAGATGTAAGGTGGCTTATAGACGAGCTACATTCTAGAGGAGTTAAGGTCTTGCTTGGAATATACTTGAGGAAGGAAAAGATCAAGTATCATTATGGGGTTCAGGGATTCGCTGTGGACTGGGTTGAAAGCCATCCAGAGATCCTTGGATCTCAGGATGTATTATTATTCAACTCAACCGTGAACATGAATGGAAAGCGCATCCTATACGCCGACTATTTCTCAACGAAGGTGAAGTCTATCGTCAAGGACTTCGGATTCGATGGTGTATATCTCATGGATTGGAATGATTGGAAGATTAAGGGAGATAAAATGCCGTATATCCTCCCTCTGCTCAAAAGACTTAAATCATCTAGATGTGGAGAGATATTCGTCGAGGGGATTGATTCGACAAATGATGTGAACTCGACCTTAATTCTCATGAAGAATGCCGACTATGTGGTCTTAAAGACGGCTCCATGGGTTAACAGAATCTACTATGTTAGGACGGATGATGTCTCGATAGATAGCTATCAGAGATACCTGTCTAAGGTGCTTGAGAATCTATCGGGGAATGAGAGAGAACATCTATTATATGGAGTATATGTCTTTGATTATGTTGATGGATGGTTTACTCCCGCATTTGAGCTGCAGAGGGAGGTGAACGCGTTCTATCGTGTGGGTATTAGAGGTGGATACGCGATCTACTATTCAAGTAGATATGTTCCATATAAGATAACTGTTGGCGGATGATTAATCGCATGCGATCCAGTCTATTCGCGCCGTCTCGCTCTCATATTTTATCAGCCTCTTCCCATCCTCGGACTTTACCCTCAACACCCCATTACACATCCCCATGACCGTTGCCACAACGCTTCTCTCATGTGCTTCTTCCTCTAGAAGAAATAGACCTGTCACCCTCATCGCCCTAAGCTTTCCAAATAATACGTGCAGGAATCTCGAAACCGTTTGGAATGGATTGTATAGTAGGAGGGTTGAAACCGAGTCGAATAATAGTCTCACCTCCAGCTCTCTTCTCCGCATGGATGATAATAGCTCCCTCAATGCGACATTATATGATGTTAAATCCGATGCGCTTGGAATCCTCTTAATATATTGCTTCTCCTCCAGCGGGGCGCCTATCGCCGCCGAGAATAAATCTATGTAAGCCAATCTTCCCTCATTGAGAAATTTATCGGCATCTGATCCAAGAATTCTCTTGAACTCCTGATGCTCCTGCTCGGCCGTCGTATTTGTGCAACTAACTATGCATCCCTCGCCTAGTCTCAGCCCCCTCGTGATGAAGTTTCTGCAGATGCTCCTCTTTCCCCCCATCGGCGGCCCTAAGACTAGGATTATGGCCCCTCTCCTAAATCCCCCAATCCTTTCATCGATCGCCTTGCAGCCCGTCTCCATCATCTCGAATGACATAGTAGAATTTGGTGAATGATTGGTTGGAAAATCAAAGCCTGAAGCAGGTGTCAAGCTCTCATAACACCTTTCCAAAATCCCGAGTTTTAGCTTAAAACCTTCCTGATCTTATCGCCAACCTTGCGGATCTCGTGGAGAATCAGTCCAAGAGCCGCCTCCCTAGGCGCCATCGCGACTAGGATCGCATTCTCCCCGGCGCCGACGGCGACTATCTTAGTCCTACTCCCCTCGACGATCACCCTCTCCGCCGCCCCGGCCTTTAGCTCGGAGAAGGCGGTTTCAGCCGCTCCAACCATGGTTGCGGTCATGGCCGCGAACGCCTCCGCGTCAACGTCTTCGGGTAGGGCGCTGGAGATCAGGATCCCATCCCTCGTTACGAGCGCCGACGCCAATGCTCCGGAGCTTCTGTTAAACTCCATCAGAAGGCTTCTGAGGATCTCACGGGTTGTCGACATCGCCTCAGCCCACCCCCTTAAAGATGAGCTTTAATAACTCTTCAACTCCCTCGATTATATTAATCTTCTTAGTCGCAACGGTTCCGATCACAGGGACATCGCTCGGGAGCCTCATCAGCTCTCTAACCTTCTCGGGCGGCAACGCCCCTGGTAGATCCTGCTTATTCGCGAAGACCACGAGGGGTAATCCATAGACTCTCGCCTTATGAAGCATCTCTATGGCCCTCGGGAAGCTCGACGGATCTGTGCTATCGACCACCAGAATCACTCCGAGAGTCTCCCCCCCAAGCTGCTCGAGAATTGGATCAAACCTCTGCTGGCCTATAGTCCCGAAGAGGTCTGCTTGAAATCCCTTATGCTCGAAGTGGCCGAAGTCTAGGGCCACGGTGGTCTCACCCCGCTGAACGCTGACGGCTCTCGTCGATAGGGCGTGGACAACTGTGGTCTTCCCAGCATGATAGGGCCCTGTTATCAAGATCTTTGGAACATATATCTTCATCCCCCCGGGTTTCACATATCTGAACGGTATCGATACCGGTTTGATGGGTTTCCCTCCAACTTTCTCTATGGTGAAGAAATCGCTTAGTATCACCCCCTTCTCGATCGGGCTTAAGCTTATTATGTTATCAACTCTATCTTTCAATTTACGCTTAACCTCCTCATCGAAATCCCACTCGATGAAGATATACAACATGTGTGAATCGTTTAGGATCGTTATTCTCCTCCACTCCTCAAACTTCTCGACTACTATCTCCCCAAAGTGATCAATCATGGTTGAGAGCGAGTCTATAATTATCAATGAACTCTTCCCGACATCGTTAATGGCCTTCAGTAAAGCTCCATCAACCTCCTCAAGATTATATGGATTCAATACTGCATACCTTTCCTCGCTCTTAATCCCCATAAAACCGGTGTAAGCATCTACGAAGACGAGTGAGCCCTCCTCCCTAAACCTGGCTAGATCCCATCCATATCTCCTTACATCCTCCATTATTATATCCGGCCTCTTATTATTCGTCAAGTAGATCACGGGATATCCTGCATCCAGCCACGTATACGCTATCTGATAGGCAAGTGGTGTCGCCTCGGTGAACGGCTTCGAGGTTATTAAGGTAGTTGCCCCGGTTTCAAGGCCTCCTTTAAGCATGTCGTCGAGTAACATTACACCGGTTTTGAGCTTCATGAACATCCCTCTCGCCTACAGTGAGATGACTATCCCTAAACCTTTCTTGATGACATAGCTATAAATGTTCATGCTATGGTTGACGCCCCTCATCTTCCTTATATAAATCTCTCGCTTGAAGCCCGTCTCCCCCCTCCTAAAGCCCAAGACTATCACCCCGGATACCAGGAACTCCTCTATCCCATACCTG
Organism: Candidatus Wolframiiraptor sp. EX4484-121; assembly: GCA_002255105.1. The sequence goes on along the minus strand of NJEK01000002.1, from coordinate 14,145 downwards.
CTCAGCTGATTCGTTCCTGTGGGTATTTCAGAGGTGGCGATTGTCGTTATACCCATATCGTCTAAGGCGTGGATCAAGCTCCTGATATACCCCCTTATGGCCGTTTGAGCGGCCGCCGAATCCCCTCCACCCTCAAGGACTAGGGGGGCTATGGGATCTATCGCGAGCCTCTTAGCCTCTATCTGAGAGATCAGAGCCTTTATCTCATCGACGATCTTCTGATGCGGTATCCTGCCAACCCCGGAGAAGTATGGGGTTATCTCAGCCATCAAGATCTTCCCATCCTCGATAAGCCTTCTGAGATCCCATCCCAGGGACTCCGCATCCTCAACCACGTGCTCAGGCCTCTCATCTATTGTAAGGAATACCCCTGGCTCTCCATGCTGGGCTCCATAGTAGATGAATTGGAGGGCGAATGTAGTCTTGCCGGCTCCAGCCTCACCGCATACGAGATACGTCCTCCCAGCTGGGAATCCGCCTTCGATAAGTTCATCAAGACCTGGAATACCGCTTCTAACCCTCCTCACGGACACTCTCCCTCAGTTGTTAATTTAAATATTTGCTGACATATTTGGATTTACGATGTCGGGTTCATGGGTCGATAAGGTGAGCGGTGAGAGCAAGTGGTTTAAGGCAAGCCGGTTGGAGAGGCAGGGGAAGCTTGAGGAGGCCATGAACCTCTATCTGGAGGAGGCGAGGGAACAGGAGGCCAAGAGCCTAGCGCTCTCGGCTTTGAGCATGCTCTCAGCCGCCAAATGCGCCGCCAAGCTCGGCGAAGAACGCGCATCTGAGTACTTCAAGGAGGCTGGGAGGAGATATGAGAAATACGGGGACTCGATACTCAGCATCTCCCCAAACTCCTCCGCTTGGGCATATAAGATGGCCTCAAGATGCTATAATTGGGCAGGAGATCAGAAAGCCGCGGACAACGTGTTGAAGAAGGCGGAGTCGCTCTCAGAAAAAATTGGGGAGAAAGTCGAGAGATATTTCCCACTCTTTAAACAGTATAGGCCGAAGAAGGATGAAAGATGAGGGTCGTGATGCTTAATGAGGGGACATATCCATATTATAAGGGTGGGGTTAGCACATGGGCTCACACCCTCATCTCAAGCCTTAGGGAGTTTAACTTCATAGCCATAACCCTAACCACGAAACCGCTCCTAAAGACGCTCTATCCAACCCCTCCAAACCTGAGATATGTGATGAACATACCCCTTTGGGGGACGGAGCGTTTGGGAGAGCATCTGAAAAAGACCTCGATTTGGAGATGGATCAAGCTCTCCATAGGGACGCGTGAAGACGATATAAGAGAAAATTTTGTCCCATATTTCAAAATATTTCTAAGGGAGGCTAAACTGGGTGGAAGAGATCCGGAGGCTATGGGAGACGCTCTAGTAAATATGCATAAGTTTCTCTTGAATCATAGTTTTAGGAAGACTTTCAGGAGCGCCCATGTCTGGAAGGCTTTCCTCGACGAGATAATTGAGGATGATTTTTACTCAAACGCCAGAATCTCATACATACTCAAGCTAAGCCATGTCATCAGACACCTCTTCAGAATACTCGCATATGATTATCCGGGGGCAAACCTCTACCATTCATCCGCATCTGGTCTATGCGGGCTGATAGGCGTCGTAATGAAGTTGGAGAGAGAGACCCCATACATAGTCACGGAGCATGGAGTCTACTTCAGGGAAAGGCTGCTAGACGTGTACTCCGAACTCAATCTTCCAGAGAAGATCTTCTGGCTAAACCTCTTTAGAGCGATCGCCTTGGTAAACTATTATTATGCCGATAGGATTCTACCCGTCTGCGAATTCAATATCAGGTGGGAGACGGAGTTCGGCATCCCCAGAAGGAAGGTTGAGGTGATCTATAACGGCGTTGATGTCGAGAGGTTTAGGCCGATGGAGGTGGAGGTTGAGGGGGCCAGACCTATAGTTGTCATGAGCAGGATTGAGAAGCTGAAGGATATCCTAAACATGATCGAGGCCATGGGGTATGTCTCAAGGGAAGCTCCTGAGGTTAAATGCGAGATCTATGGCCCAATAGTGGATGAGAAATACTTTAAAGCATGTCTTAGGAGGGCTTACGAGCTAAAAGTCTTGGACAAGATCTTATTCATGGGATCAACGGATAAGCCCGAGATCGCTTATAATAGGGCCGAGGCGGTCGTTCAGCCGAGCCTATCGGAGGGATTCCCCTTCACGGTCATCGAGGCCATGTCATGCGGTAAACCTGTAGTCGCCACAAACGTTGGAGGGGTTAAGGAAGCTATAGCGGATGCCGGGATAGTGGTTCCGCCCAGATCCCCAAGAGACTTAGCGGATGCTATTCTGAGGTTGCATGGGGATGAGGATCTCAGGAAGAGGCTTGGAGAGAGGGCTAGAGAGAGGGTCTTAAAGCTATTTAGCCGAAGACGATTCATCGAGGAGTATAGACGACTTTACTTAGAGGTGGTCTCGGAGTACGGGGTTGGTGAACATACATGACCATGTATAGAGATCTAGACACACTCGCCAGAGCCGTCCTAGAGGTCGATGAAAAGGTTAAGGATTATCTGGAGGCCGCGGCAATCCTTGAGGCCATCGGAGTAACTCAACGGATGGCGAAGGAACTCGGCTACTCCGACACATTTGAATTGGCTAAAGATGTTATGAAGATCATAGACTACTATAGGTTAACGCTTGGAGAGATCTCGGCCGAGGAGAAGCCGACAAGGCTTCAGAGGATGATGGAGGCCGCGAAGCTCTTCATCTCGGGAGTATTCTTCAGCGCTCCATGGCTCCTCATAACGATATCATATATGCTATTCGGAATATCCCTGCTTCCAGTATACGAGGAACCCTTGAGGGCGACCGCCATAGACATTGCGCTGATCTTAAGCATGATCATAACCTCGATCCTCCCACCTATGTTCATGCGCAAGCTCCAATTCCACTTCTATCAAGAGGACTACGCAACTTCGCAGAAGATTCTCATGCTCTACTACATCGCGGGCATCATCACGATCTCGGGATCGAGCGTCATAATCTGGCTCATATTCAGATTTCTCCCATATCCAGATTGGTGGACGCTTTACACACTCATCTACTACATTCCTTTCTCGTTCTTCTGGCTTTCGGTAGCCCCATTATACTCTTTCCGAAAATACTTCGCCCTCGCATCCTCCTACGTAGTATCCCTATTCTTCATTGGAATGATGTACAGGATTGTTGAGGCAAGATTAAGCCCACACTTGATACACGTGTATGGAATCATGCTTGGAGCGTTCTTCGCCATAATGTACTCGACGAGCATGCTCTACATCAGATATAAGATTCTCGGCGCGGCATCCGAGCCCACGACGACTCCCAAGCTATCATTCATAATTCATTCTGGATTAAGCTACTCGCTGATAGGCACATTATATTTCATATTCCTGTTCACGGATAGAATTCTAGTTTGGTCCATGACCAAGACGCCATATCCGCTGCTGGCCAGCATAGATTATGAGAAGGCCGCAAACCTAAGCTTACTCGTCCTAGTTGCTCCATTCGGCGTCATAAATTACTATCTCACAAAAATCTATGAAGAGATCTTAAAGGAGGGCGAGAGATTCACCGTAAGGGAGATCGAGAAATACAGGAATAGGATCGCTCAACGCTACCGAAAAGCCTGGCTAATGACCTTCGGATTCGGCTTAGGGTCGCTGATAATCCTCTTCTACATACTCATGAACTTAGGTTGGATATCAACAGACTTCCACATGACAGTCTTCCTCTTCAGCGGAGTCAGCTATGCCCTCATACCACTCTTCTTTATCGGATGGCTCCTTGGAACATTCCTCTACAAACCTGAGCCATTCGTCAAACCCTTAATCTTGAGCCTTTCAATCAACGTTATCTTAGGATTCATCTTTACGAGATACATTGGGATGGAGTATGCGTCTCTAAGCTTCATGATCTCAACTGCTGTGTTAACGATAATCAGTTTTTGGCGGTCATCAAAGATCGTTAAGGAGATCGATTATGCTTATTATTCTGCGTTCTAGCCACGGGAATCCTCCTCCACTTCGGTATCTGCGGATAGAGGAGTCCATTCTTCGACACCCTCGCCGATCCGAGATAGAGCCCATTAAACTTTCCCACAACATATCTTCCACGGTAGGTAATTTCCATCTTTATCGGAATAGCCTTCATCCACTTCTCCACTTGCCCCTCATCCAATTTTATGACGTTGCTCCTAATCTCGTCACCTAGCAGTTGGCTTCCCTCAACCGACAATGATATGTCGCCATTCGCGACCTTCATCACGTACAATCCTATCTGCTGGATCCCTCTCAACCTCGATGCTAGTTCTAGGGTTTCCTTCGTGGTAGCTCTAATTCTTCCTCGGCCACACTTAATCAAGACCAAATCACCAAAGCCTGCCTCAACTCCGTATAGACTCCTAAGCCTATTCTCTAAAAACTTCCTCTCCCTTAAGTTGATGAGCTTCATGAATCACCCTCCTTCAAGATCCTCGCCACATAGAATCCCTCAGCCCAGTTATCGTAGGGCATTATCCTAATAGTTTTCCTCAATTCCTCGTCGAATCTCATGTCGTCCCACTCAACGATTCCGCGCCTATATCTCAATGATGAGAGCTCTATCTCCGCTAGGATGGCGCTCTCCCTCTTCTCCAAAAGATATTGAATCACCATCTCATTCTCCTCAACCGTCAAGGTGCATGTCGCGTAGACGAGCTCTCCACCAGGCTTCAGGCAGTCGAATCCCGCAACTATCAGCTGGCGTTGAGTCTTACTCAACCTCTTGGCAATCTCGGGGCTCCACGACCTTGCTATTCCCCAATTCTTGCTCACTATTCCCAGAGAGCTGCAGGGGGCGTCGACCAAGACCTTATCGAAGCATCCGCGGGCGAATCTCGGAAACTTTCTGCCATCCATCAAGGTTACGATCACGTTTAATACGCCGAATCTCTGGAGATTTGATGCGAGGGCCTTAACCCTCTCGAAGCTTATATCGTTTGCGACGAGAACCCCGACACCGCCCAATAACTGAGCTATCTGCGTACTCTTACTTCCCGGAGCAGCGCATAGATCCAGCACCTTCTCCCCAGGCTTTGGATCGAGGACCTCGACCGGGACCATCGAGATCGGGGCTTGGATGTAGATCAAGCCGAGCATGTGTTCAATGGTCTTCCCCAAGTCGATCGACTCATCCTCCACAACATATCCATAACGCGCCCAAGGAATCTTCCTAAAGGATAGGCCCCTCTCCACAAGCATCTCCAGGATTTCGCGCTCGTCCATCTTGAGCGTATTCACCCTAAAGGATGTTGGAAGAGGTCTTCGATAGGCCTCAATCAGTAAATCTAGGTCTAGATCGGGCAGCCTATCCAAGTATTCTCTTAGGTCCTCGCTTAACTCGATCTCCCCAGGCATTTTATCAGCTAACTTATCCCGATGAGGCCTAGAATTTAACGATGTAATCCCCCGAAACTACCCGCCAAGAGGCTGGATTAACAATTTTTATATCTGCTAAGGAACCTCATACTAACATGGTCGAGTATTGGACCTTCGTAGTCCGCGACCACACCTATCAGGGGAAGATAATCTTGGCGAGAGATGTCTTGGCCGATAGAGTTAGGAACAAGTTTTGGTCCCTGAACTCCAGGGCTCGAAACGTCAGAAAACTCATGAAAGGAGATAAAGTGGTCTTCTATCTCGCGAGCTCGGAGGGCAGAGGCTTCATGGGGAGGGGGGTCTTAGCTGGCAAGGCTCACCCAATGACCATCGAGCAGAGATTTCATATAATTGGATCCCCGTCGATAAACTTCGATTACGCCGTCGAGTTCAGTGAGGCTGAGATTTGGCCGAGACTCGTCCCAATCGATCTACTGGCAGATAGGATGCCGCTCCTACTCGGGAGGAAGAATCCGGCGAGAGTATTCAGGGGAAGCATCATAAGATTGACCGAGAGAGATTACGAGATAGTCTTGGAAACAGCCGAGAAACTCATGAGATAGGATTAAAGGATCGATCCTAAGAGACGAGATGGGCCCGCGGGGATTTGAACCCCGGGTCTCCGGCTCCGAAGGCCGGCGCCATATCCAAACTAGGCCACGGGCCCTTCACCAGACCTTCTAATTTTATGGTTATTAGATCTTTTGTTGGCGCGTAGGTTAAATCCAACTTAGTTAAAGATTTGGTGTGCACGAGTGGGCTTTAGCTGAAGCCTTGATCTCGACTGCCATCCAAGTCTCCAAAGAGAAGGGATTGACGAAGATTCTTGAGATCGGGGTTGGGATTGGAGAACTTCAAGATATCGATCTTGAGGTCTTTAAGTTTGCCCTCGCACAGTTGGGCCCCATCCATCTTAAAGACGCCGAATTCAAGTTTAAGATTGTTAAGGCCAAGCTTAAATGTAGGGTTTGCGGCCATGAATGGTCTCCTAGAAGAGATGAGTTAGATGAAAGTGTTAGGGAGGTGATACACTTCATCCCCGAGGTAGCACACGCATATCTAAGATGCCCGAGATGCGGGAGTATAGACTTCGACATAATCGAGGGAAGGGGGGTATGGTTGGAATATGTTAGGGGAAAGCGGTGATGAACGAGATCTTCCTGTGGGTGGGAGGATGATGTCATGAGCGACGAGCTTAAAGATGTGAGGTTGAGCGTCATAGATGAGAGGATTAAGAACGTGAAAAACGTGATTGCCGTTTCAAGCGGTAAAGGTGGTGTTGGGAAGAGCCTCGTGGCCTCGGCTCTCTCCCTATCACTCGCGAGGAGAGGCTATCGGGTTGGCTTATTTGACCTCGATCTCACAAGTCCATCAACTCACATAATCCTAGATGTTGGAGAAAGCCGGCCGATCGAGGATAAAGGAATAATTCCGCCCAAGATTCATGGAATAAGCTATATGTCCATCACCTACTATTCTGGGGACAGACCAACTCCCCTAAGGGGGTTAGACTTCTCTAATGCCTTGATCGAGTTGATGGCGATAACTAGATGGGGCGATCTTGACTTCCTGATCTTGGACATGCCTCCGGGAATAAGCGACGCAACCCTAGACATCATTAGACTCATTAAGCGCTCAAAGTTCTTGATCGTAACAACTCCATCTAAGCTGGCGCTTGAAACCGTTAAAAAATTGATCAAGCTCCTCTCGAATCTACATGTGAAAATCATAGGGATTGTTGAGAACATGAAGATTAGGGAATCGGATTTCGTTAAGTTAAATGCCAATAAGCTGGGGATCAAATATCTCGGCTGGATAGACTTCGATGAAGATCTAGAAGATGCTTTAGGAGATGTAGAGAAATTTTCTAAGACCGAATTCTTTAAGAGGGTTGAGGAGATAGCCGGAGAACTTTTAAGAACATTAGCTTTTGGAGCGTAGTAGCTCGTGATAGAGGTTTAGATGCCTTCTGGCAATCCTCAACCACTGGGTCCTAACAGCATAGCTATAGAGGTGAGCCATATATGCAACGGCGTAATCGTAGTTATCTATCATCCATCTAAGCTTTTTTGCGAGCTCAGCCGGCTTCTTGGGAGGAACTGTCATTCTCGGCGCAAACTGATACATCTCTATTAACCTTGGGACTCTGCTGCCTAGTAGGGGTTTGAAGCTCCCCATCGAGAGATGCAGTATCCCGCTCACGGAGTACACTCCATACTTATCTCGATATGGTAGCAATATTACGTCGGCGATAGATGCTATCTTGAGGATCTCGTCGCTTGTCAAGTATTTCTCGACGAAGATTAACTTCGCGATCCTGCTAAGATCTTCTATCTGCTCTAAAAGCTCCTTGTCCCTCAGCTCTCCACCTATTATGACATTCATCGAACCCGCTTCGTAGCCGATTTCTCTCAAAGCCTCCAGCAGCATATCTAATCCTTTATCCTTTCTCAGGAAGCCGAAGAGAGATAACGTTAAGCCTTTAATCATGCTTTCTTTCAACCCCAAGTCCTTCAGCAACTTATATCTAGGATGTCCCAGATAGGGGTTCAGGAGTGTGCCGTGAGGAATCCTGTGAATCACCAGCGGATCGACTCCCTGATGCTGAATCTCAAACTCCATCAAGTAGCTGTGAACTATGACCGCATTAACCGAGTTCAATCTCCTTTGAAAGTTTAAGGAGTAGGAGTGCCCTGCCAATGGATGATGAACGCTGTGCATCGTAAATATCACCGCCTTAACCAGCCTCTCATCCCTAGCTTCAAGACACGCATCAAGTATCGCATCGTTTTTCCCGAAAATCCCATATTCATGTTGGATGTGCATTACATCTACTCCTCCGACCTCTCCAAGCTCATCCAATATCCTATGATAATCTCTTGAACCTCTCTCAAATGACGGCCTAATCTCCGCGTGCGATTCCTTCCTATAATCCGATCCACTGTCGGAGAATATTATTATCTCAGCTTCCGGATAAATCGATTTCAGGCTCATGGTAAGGAATCGGGTATATTCGGCGATGCCGCAATGGGTTGGAGGATAGGTTGAGACGTATCCCAATCTAACCATGAAGCTCTCCCGGAGGTTTAATGCTCAAATGTAAAAGATAAATTTGTTGGAATTCCTTGACACGAAACTCTTAAATCTACTATGATGGGCTAAATGCCGAAGATGCTCGAGCTAAGCGCCCTCCTGCGTGCGTGTGTATCTCTGGTTTTCTGCGTCCTCATTTTAATAGACATAATTAAGATCTTAATGAGACTTAAGAAGGTAACCGTGGTCGCTGGTAGGCTTTTCCTCGCCGCTAAAAAGTTTCACAAGGTTAATCTGGTGATACTTACGGGATTAATCCTGGTCTACACGTTCACCGCAACGCTCCTCGTCGAGAATTATATCGTGAGGGAGGTCGGGAGATATCTCGTATCACTATCCCTGCCATTCTTTTTCTATGGGCTCCATAAACTCTATGAGGTGATCAGATGAGCGGAGTAAGCTATGGGGCGTTTCTAGGAATGGCGCTCACCGGAACCGCCTTAATCCTAGCATTCACAGCGATGTTATTGGCTAGAAGAAGCCCTGAAACCTTCATAGCCAGAATCTTCCTAGAGAGGGTGAGGATAATAAGAGCTCTCAAAATACTACTCATGGGAATTATCATGATGACCGTTAACGTGAGCGCCCACGTATTCTACTGCTTCAACTTAATCCGAGGCAATATTTACACTACTCTCTCGATTATATGCGGCTCAGGTTTGGCGATCTCCTTTATAATATTCTTCTATGAGAACATCAAGATAATGGCGGGGAGGCGAAAAGAAAGCCGATTTGAATGACAAGCTTCACCAGATAGCCTATAGCTCCTTATTGAGGAGGTGGGGCCGCTGGGATTTGAACCCAGGACCTCGCGGGCCCGAGCCGCGAATCATAGCCAAGCTAGACCACGGCCCCCACTCTGCTAGTTGATCCGGCTTTTTATTTTAGCTTATCTCGTTATTGGCGTTTCCTCGGTAACCAAGTCGCTTATCATTATATCATACTCCGCGAGGCTCCTGAGGATGGGCTCGGGCTTCAGGTTCTCAGGCGGGTAAACTCCCCTCTCCCTTATCTCCCCACTAGCAATCATTAAGGCCGCCACCGCCGGCGGGGTCCCGGTTAAATATGCCGTGGCGGTTGTGTCAAACTCTTTATATGCCTCCTCATGGCTCATTAGGGTGTAGAGGACGTGCTTGACCCGCCTCTTATTTTTTCTACCCTCGACCTCAACGACTATCCCGGCATAACCTGAGACCTTTCCTACAAGTTCCTCCGGATCCGGGAGAACTGCATATAAGACCTTCGCGGGGGAGATCTCCTGGCCATCCACCCTGACCTTCCTCTTACTCAGCAAGCCCAAGACCTTCAGGACCTTGAGTATCTGGACGACGTCGGATGGTATGAAGAGCTTGAAGTCCACATACCTTACACCCTTTATATATTTTGGGATCGTGAAGACCTCTTCGTGGGAGACGGCGTAGACGGGCATCCTCCCGATCGGCGGCGGGAACTCGTATTCCTCATACCCGCTTAGTGGAGGAAGTCTCCTATATCTTCCATTTTGATAGATGTAGGCCGATTCTGAGAGTTCGCTGAAGTAGACCTCCTTCGAGTAGAGTGGGGTTAGATGGGTTCTCATCCCCTTGATTATGCTGCTCTCACAATCCCTTATCTTGATGGACCTGGCCTTCGAGAGCTGCTCAACCCCGTATCTGGCCAAGATATTGGATAGTCCCGGATCCTCGCCCATGCAGATCAGAGCGGTTAAGCCCTGCTCTCTAAACCTCCGATTGAGCTTTATCTGCTCATCGGTGTCGTCGCTCGCCAAGTCTATGTAATGGGCTCCGGCCTCCAGGCACGCCTTCATGAGTGAGAGATTGTATTTCGGTAGGGTGGCGTTTATCAAGATGTCGACGTTTTTCGCGAGCTTCGCAACCCTTCTATAATTTAGGGCATTTACCCTCTTGGCAACGGCTTTTCTCCTCCCAGTCTCGGCGGCGACCTTCTTCGCCCGCTCAAGGCTCTTATCGGCGATTATAAGCTCCTCAACCTCCTCGCTCTTCGCCAAATGTTTAGCTATAACGGACCCAACTGCACCTACACCTATTATGAGAGCCTTCAAGCCTTTAGACCACTCCCCTTGGACCTCGATGAGGAGATCCCGCGGTGATCAAATATCGTTCTCCCTCAAGGTCTTAAGATCTTGGGAGCTTATTATCTTATCGGATGGGGTGACCCCATCTAGGCGCCCTCTATCCTAGGAGCGATGAGGTATTCGAGCCTTCCAGACGGTATCGGAAATGAGAGCTTTATCGGCTTATTGGTCGACAGCTGCATAACCACCTCATCGCTTAGAGAGGATGCGGGCTTAACTATCTTATCGAGATAGTTTATGCTGAAATGCGCCCAAACCTCCTTATCCGCCTCGATCTCATAGACCGCCGCTCCCATCTTCGAGAGCTTCGTTTGAACAGTTCCGAGCTCTCCCTTAGCCAAGAAGATCACAGCGTCGGGATTTATCGTTATTTTCACATAATCGCTAACAACCCCGCTATCCCTAACCGCGTCCCTAACCACGTCGACGCTTACCCTCGCCTTCGCATCAAAGCTCAATCTCGGGGTGACGCTTCTGGCCTCGACGGTCTCCAGGGTGTTTAAGGTGAATATCTTCTCTCTAGATCCGGTCGCGTCGACCAGCGTCAGCTCGAGCTTCTTCGCATCCTCGTCGTAGGAGAGGGTCAGGCTCTCACCCTTCTTAGCCCTCTTCAAGAACTTCATGAGCTCGGATATGCTTATGGTCATCTGAAGCTCTCCCTCGCAGGCGTATTCCTCGGCTGCGGAGCTGCTTAGCTCGAAGTCGACTAGGGAGATGTGCGCAGGATCCATGGCTATAAGCCTCATTCCGTCCTGACTTATCTTGAAGGTTCCCTCATCGACCACCGCTTGGATGGCCTTCATTAGGTCTGAGAAGTAGTCGGCGCTCGGCAACCTCATCCTAAACGACATCTCTCCTCGGGATTTCTAGTGCGCTGGGGCTTAATTAAGGTTGATTCAACCTCGCCTTCGAATATCCTCTTAGGTCATACCCGCAGATACTCCAGATCTTAGTGGGAGGGTGCGCGGCGATCGTGGCCCCCGCCGAAGTCATCACGTTAAGAATCCTCGACGGCGGTTGGGCGGTATCTTGATATACACGTTGATGTAATGATTTGATTTGACCGGCGGTGGAGCTAAGAATAAATCTTAAAGGATTCATAGAGTTTAGCTCAGACCTAAGCCAGGCGGCTCAGGAGATAGCTGACGCCGTGAAGGAGGCGGGCCAAGCATTCAGGAGAGCCGGGGAGGAAGGGACGGAGATAGAGAGATACTCGATCGATGGGAGGAGGCTGAGGCTTGAGCTTAGATCGGGGCGGGTTCTGAGAGCGCACGACGCCCTTCTGAGATTAAAGAATCGGTTGGCGAGGAGGCTTGGGGCCAAAAAAATAGGTGCGAGAAGGGTGTTCGTCGAGGAGCTCGAAGTGATCCTCAAGGGCGGCCATGTCGGAGAATCCAAGGCTAGAGAACTCCTGAAAGGGGTCGCTGAAGTCCGGGAAGCTGAAGGAAATCTTATTCTAAGGTTTAGAGGTTTAACCGACCGCGATATCAGGGAGAGAACCGTCGACAGGGCGATAAGGCTCAGCCTATTGAGGGAGGAGAGAGCCGAGGTTAAGGCCGAGAAGCTCGCGCCATTCGGAGCGACCATCAAGCGTGGAGCGGAGAAGCCCTTCAAGCTGAGCGCGCGGGTCGCGGCCGAGGCTGAGAGGCTGGGCTGGATTAAACGTTATCCGGCGAGGGGGCAGTGGATCTACACTCCACCCATGGCCGCCCTCCTCCGAGCGATCTCGGAGCTCCTGATCGAGAGGGTTGCGAAGCCGCTTGGATTCAGGGAGTGGATGTTTCCGAGGCTTATGCCCATCGAGGTCTTCAAGAAGCTCTCAACCTACGTCGAGCACCTGCCCGAGGGAGTATTCTACGTATGCGTCCCCCCGAGGGATCCGAGCAAATTCGACGAATTCAAGCGGGAGTATAGGCTGAGGAGGGAGCTTAGAACGGATTTGCTGAAGGAGATTCTGAGCGAGCCTCAATACGTGTTGGAGGCGATCCAATGCACCCCATTCTACCAGTTCTTCAGCGGAGAGATCGTCAGACTCGAAGACCTACCCATAAAGGCATACGACCTCCTGGGAGGGTGGACTTGGAGGAACGAGGCTGGAGGGGTTGAGGGGATAGTTAGGACGAACGAGTTCTGGAGGCTTGAGATGGTCTTCCTAAGCTCGCCCGAAGAGGTTATCGAGATAAGGAACAAGGTCACAGACCTAACCGTCGAGCTGGTTGATAAGGACTTGGATATGGAGTGGAGGATAGTCGCGGGAGCCCCATTTTACCTCTCCCCGGAGGAGGCTGCCAAGAGGATGATAGACGTCTCAAGTATAGATAGAATCCCAACCCTCGACATCGAGGTCTATCTACCATATCGTGGGCCAAGGGATGAGGCTGAGTGGCTTGAGATAACCGCGGCGAGCGTCCACCGAGACTTCTACGTCAGCCGCTTCAAGATAAAGGAGGCGAGGGGTAGAGAGATCTGGACTGGATGCGTAGGCCATGGACTGACTAGGTGGGCCGCGGGATTCTTGGCGAGGCATGGGTTCGACTTCGATGAATGGCCGAAGGCGGTCAGGGATAAGATTGGGGAACTTCCAGAGCCTCCGAAGACCGTAACCTAGGACATGGCGCCATCACTTCAGGAGGATTACGTTCCCCATTCCCCTCCTCCTTCTCTCGACCAATCCCCTGCTCTCTAGGAGGTCTAGGGCCCTGCTCACGCTCGTCTTGGATAATCCGGTCTTCTCAGGCAGCTCACTTTGATTTATCATCCCGCCAGCCTCCAAGATCGCCTCATATACCCTCCTCTCATCGTCTTTCAGGGTTTTGGAGACCTCCTCCCAACCCTTCCTCCTCTCCTCTAGGGTCTGCTTCCAGAGGGGCTCACCTACCCCAGCTGGCCTCGATAGTAGGATGAATGTCCCGGATGCTCCTAGGATTATCGAGAAGACCAAAACCACCACCAAATCCATCTGGGTATAGAATCCCGGAATCCTCGCCACTAGGGTGCTGTTCTCGCCCGTCCCCAGATAGACATTTATCGAGGCTGGCTGGAGGAGCTTAAGCGCCAGGATGAAGGCTGAGACTGCGAATAGAGCCGAGGCCAGCGCCAAGCAAGCCCTCCTATCCCACATCAAACCACACCTCCAAGATAGGGGATAGAAAGATAAAAAATGGAGGGGGGTTGAACGCCGATTTCATGATTAGCCAGCTCTCGAGGTCAGCTCTACCCCGCATACTTCGGTCTTTTCTATGGACTTCACCGTGCCTTGATCTAGGTCGACAGTCAGCCTAAAGCATGTTCCATCCGATGCCTTGACCACGACGATCACAGGTTCTCCGCTGGAAGGTAGCTTGAACCCGACGGCGACGATCTCATAGTCGCTGCCGATGACTTCTTGAACCATCGGACTATTCCTGACTATCTCCATGGCCTTCTCTTCGAGATCTTTTCCGGGGAATGGAGGAGCCTCCATCTCGAACTTGAAGTATATGCCGCCGTCCTCGCTGGTAAAGACCTCTAC
>NJEK01000029.1 GCA_002255105.1 Candidatus Wolframiiraptor sp. EX4484-121 | reverse complement strand
CCGCCTGCCGTGACCCTTTATCTGCAGGGGAAGAGGGCGGGAGACGTGGCCAAGCTTCTCAGGAGGAGGGGGGTCTTAAAGCTCGTGAGGGAGTTCACAGATCACGTGGTTGAGCGGGGTGGGAGGATAAGTATGCCGGCTCTCTATGATCTCGCATTCTCCGCGATCACCTTGATCGAGCATAAGAAGATGATGGGTAGGGAGGAGGAGAGCGTTATAGACTTGAAGAGGGATGAGGTTCAGAGGCTGCTACAGCTCCTTAGGGAGAGGTTTGAGGTCGAGCAGAGGTCGGCTGAACAGTTTATGAGTTGTTGGATAAGCTCCTGTCGGAGGAGAAATCCTTCCACATCTACGGCCTAAATGAGATCAAGAAATTGCTGCGGCACAAGCTCCTCATCCTCTTGGTGGATTGTATAGCCGACGACGAGAAGAAGCATGAGAGGATCTTGAGGAACTTGGTGAACTATGCTCGAGTAAGCGAGAAATCTTCTCATAATCCCCTCAAGGCTCCAGAGGCGGCTGGGCGGAGATGATCGTCCAAATAGCATTTTTTAGATCCGCGATGCATGAAAACCAGATCTATTCTTAAGTGAAAGCTTTATCGAGGATCTTCGTGTTTCGGTCGGCTCGGCGTTCTACTTAATGGAACAAACCGTTTCACTCTAAGGCATTAATAGGTAGCTCAACCACCTATCAGCCATGAAAGCGAGGAACGTGATCCTGCCAATAGCCATCTGCGTGATGGCGATCGGGTTGATGACATCGGTGATCCTGACATCCAATCCGATACTCGCCGAAACCGCGTCGACAACATCCACATCCCGGATGCAGGAGGTTACAACCCTCTCGATAGTCGGCGTCGGAAAAGTATACTATACTCCGGATGAGGCCATGGTTACCTTTAGGGCGTTGGGTCAGGGAACTACCGCCGAGGAGGCGTTGAGCGTGAGCGCCTCGAAGGCTTCCGCGATAATAGACGCCTTAAAGGGTCTCGGGATAAAGGATGAGGACATAAAGACCTCTGGGATAAACGTCTATCCAAGATACGATTATGAGGTGAAGCCTCCGAGGATAGTCGGCTACGAGGCATGCTATACCATAGTCGTGAGGATCAGGGATATAGACTTGGTTGGAAAGGCAATAGATGCGGCTTTCTCGGCTGGAGCAGATGGAATGTATGGCGTCCAGTTCACGATCTCGGATGAGAAGAGGGCGGAGCTCACCCAGCAGGCGATAAGGGCGGCGGTCGAGGATGCTGAGGAGAAGGCGAGGGTGGTCGCGGAATCTCTCGGGATGGAGGTGGTTGGGATAAAGTCCGTGAGCCTATCCTCTCAGCCCGTCATACCTGTTCCGAGGCCTGTGATAGCGTTTAAGGCCCCCGAGGCCGGCGGCGTTCCGGTGGAGCCTGGGAGGGCTGTGATCTCGGCGTCGGTCTCGATAGTCTATCTGCTCTCAAAGTAGCCTAAATAATCCCCAATTTTTTCCATATCGCCTAGCTAGTTCACTCCCTCCTATATGCTTGGAGCATGGCCCTCGGAGGTCTGACGCGTTTCCCGAAGATCGCCGAGAGCCCGACCGTCAGGAGATATGGGATCGCTAGGAGGAATTGGTATGGGATCTGAGCCGTTATCGTGGTTAGCCATGCTTGGGCGGCGTTAAGGAAGCCGAAGAAGATGCACGCGAGCCAGATCCAGATGGGGTTCCAATTCCCCAAGACGACTAGGGCCATGGCTATCCAGCTCCACTCACCTCCGACGTTTAGATTGAACGTTCTCAGATCTATGAGCGGGTAGAATGCCCCTCCGACGGCCATCAAGGCCGAGCCGACTATTATCGCCAAATACCTCACCAAGTGGACCCTGATCTTCAGGGCGTCGGCCGCCCTCGGGTTCTCCCCAACAACCTTAACGATCAAACCCCACCTCGTCTTATACAGCAATAGGAATAGGAGTGGGGGCACCAAGTAGATTCCGATATACGTGTATGGGGTTTGATTGAATAGGGCTCCGATGAACGGGGCGTCTCCGATGAACGGCACCTTTAAGACCCTCGTCTGGGGCAGCGTGGGCTCAACTAGGGGAGAGCCTATCAATACCCGATGAATGAAGTATGTCAGGTTCATGGCGTAGAAGGTTACGGCGACCCCCGCTATATGTTGCTGAGCTTCAAGGGTTACCACCAGGAACGCTAGGATCGCTCCGAAGATCGCTCCTATAGCCGCGGCCACGAGAACCCCGTATAGGAGGTTGTTGGTGAAGTATGCGGCCATGAATCCCCACCCGGCTCCAGCTATCATTATCCCCCAGATCCCGAGGTTTATCACCCCGGTCTTCTCGAGGAGCAGCTCGCCCATGGCGGCGAAGACTATGGGCGTGGCCGTGAATATCGTTAGGGAGATCATGCTCGACGTGAATAGATCCGCGAAGCTGCCCTTAACCGCCGGGAACATGAATCCGATCGTCGAGAGGATTATCGCCGTCCCGATTAGGAGCGCGGGTATCCTCACCGCATTGGATCTGAGGATTCCGGCGACCCTGGGCCCCATGGGTCTATGCATCCCGACGCCGCCGTTCGTAAATCCTTGGATTGAGGGTCTTGGGGGAGCCGCGGGCTTTGCGGCGGGCTTCCTCACCACGACTATCCTATAATTGTTTAAGACCCCTAGGATGAGGAAGAAGATTAGGGCTTGTGCCTGGATTATGTCTGATAGGAATGATGGGACGCCCGTGTTCCAGCTCATCGCATTCGCCCCGTTAATTATTATGCTGTAGAAGAGGGTGGATATCGTGACTCCTATTGGATTCAGTCCGCCGAGCATGGCCGTCGCCAAGGCGACCAAGCCGTAGTTTGGGCCCATGAACGGGGTCATGTAGTGAAGTAATCCCATGACCTCATTCGCTCCGGCCAGTCCGGCGATCCCGCCGCTTATGAAGGCCACCCAGAAGTAGACCGATGAGACGTTTATTCCCTCGAGGGTCGCCACCCTCGGGGCCGTCGCGGCTGTGATCCTATCCCTCATGGCCGTCTTTGTGAATAGTATCCAAAGGAAGGCCAGGACCACGAATGGGAGTATCACTCCTGCGTGAAGCCTCGTATTCGGTATGAGGATTGGGAGCATGGCGTTCCGGCTTATCTCGGCCGATTGGGGATAGGTTGTGTACGGAGATTTTAGGGGACCTGTGAGCAGTCCGGCATTTATCTGGAGCATCGCACACCAGATCAATAGGGTTGTCAGAACCTCATCCTGATTCCTCTTAACCTTGAGCCACCAAGAGACCAGACATATCGCGGAGCCCGCGAGCCAAGCGAGGAGATAGATCGTCGGGATCAGGAGGATGGATGGTAATCCGCCGAGCTGGACTCCTATCCAAGCGGCCACGAGACCGCCGGCTATGAACTGTCCATGTGGCCCAAGATTCCAGAATCTCGCCCTGAAGGCGACCAGAACCGAGAACGCTAGGAGGATTAGTGGGGTGGCGGTTACGAAGATCTCCGTGGGATTCTCGAATGGCCACGTGATCAAGTAATAATACACCTTGAAGACGTCTCCATGGGCTATCAAGACGTAGATCGAGGCCGTCAACAGGGCTAGGAGGACAGCCGCGACCGGTAGAAGGATCCTATAGATCGTTGGTAGAGGCTCCCTCCTCTGGAGGGTTATCTTGATCATGCCTCCACCACCCCGCTCACCATCATTCCAAGCCTATCAACGGTCACCTCCTCCGGGCTGAATGTTCCGATGATCCTCCCCTCATACATGGCCGAAATCCTGTCGCAGAAGTTCAATAGCTCCTTCACGTTCGGGGAGATTATTATGGTCGTCAAGCCCCTCCTCTTCCTCTCCCCAACCTTGTCGAAGAATATCTTGGTCCCCATCGGGTCTAGACCTACGGTCGGATGCAGGGCTATCAGGAGCTTAGCCCACCTACCCATAACCCTGGCCAAGTAAACCCTCTGCATGTTTCCTCCAGAGAGGGTCGTCACCGGAACTTTGAGCCCTCTCGTTACGATGGAGAACTCCTCGATGAGCTTCCAAGCCAATCTCTCCTTAAGCCTCTCATCTATTATCAGCCCCTTAGCCTTGGTGAAGAATTCATCGCTCCCTATCGTGAGGTTATCCTCCACGTTTGCGACCGGTATGAGCCCATCCCTAATCTTATCGTCTGAGAGGAATGATATGCCGAGCCTCTTAACCTCGTAGACGTTCTTGTTTGTGATGTCTTGGCCGAAGAAGGTGATCCTCCCGCGGTCAGCCCTCCTCAAGCCGTAGATGCACTCCGCCAGCTCCTTCTCACCGGTTCCGGGTATGACCGCTATTCCATGAACCTCACCCTTATAGACCGTTAGGTTCAGATCCTTCACGACCAGGGCTCCCCTATCATCTCTCACATCCAAACCCCTTATCACTAAGGCTGGGTCATTTGAGATCATCCTCCCACGCTCGGCGGCCGACTCCGAGACCGGGACGGTCTCAAACATGCTTCTCACGAGGTCCGAGACTTCTAGGGACGCGGTCTTCATCCTCGAAACTATCTTTCCAACGCTCATCACCAGTATCTCATCCGAGACATCTATCACCTCAGCCAGGTCATGTGAGATCCAGATTATCGTGTATCCGAGCGGCAGATATCTCCTAATGAACTCCTTTAACGCCGTCTTCTGCTGGAGCTGTAGGAACGCCGTGGCCTCATCCAGGATCAGAACCGGCTTCCTGCCGGCCCTGTGAAGTAGCTCGCAGATTATCAGCGCCTTAACTATCTCGAAGATCCTCTGCTGGCTTATCGGGAGGCCCTCAACCTTCCTGTCGAGGTCGACGTGCGCGTTCAGATTTCTCAACAGCTCTTCGGCCCTACTCCTCAGCGCATCCGTCCTCGGAATCAAGCCGGGGAGGATCAGCCTCAGGTGCTCTAATGGGGTTAAGTCGTGTGCGAGGTTTGGATGCTGCTCCACCTTAACGACGCCGGCCTCCGCCATGGCCTGATGATAGTCTATTATCGGGATTCCGTGGACGTAGATCTCGCCGCGCCAACCAACCCATATAGAACCCCTTCCTCAAGCCTCAGGGAGATGTGATCGACGGCGGTTATCCCTCCGACAAAGGTCTTAACGACGTCTTCAAGCTCGACGGCAACTTCCACGAAGCCCTTCACCACCGTCTCTCATGGTCTTAATAAAAATTTTGGAGTCGAGGAGGGGCTTCTCCAACTTTTTAGAAGCCAGTTTTTGGAGACTCATCCATCGGAGTTCTCTTTTGGCCACGATGGCCGCCGGCTCGCCGCCGGGCTGACTAAGCCTTCTCCGCCGCGTGCTTCCTAACTAGGTAGACTATGGCTATCGCCTCGATGACCACTATAATCGCTAATACGTAGCTGAGGATCTCGGAGATCTTCGGGGGAGCGGCCGCGGGTCCCTGAGCTTGCTGAAGCTCTGGCCAAACCTTCTCGGGCGGAAGCTCGATTATCGGTATCCAAGTTGCCCCGGTTCTAATCTTAGTCTCCCATTCCTTGACTAGGTCCAAGATCTCCTTGGTCATCGGCGGAGACGGTTTACCGAAGTGGTGGAATGGGGCCAGATACGATCCATTGAAGCACGTCCACGAATAGGTTCCGAGGTTATCCGCGGTGAATGTTCCGGCCAAAACCCTCTCGAAAACCACCCTAACCGTAGGTCTCATATCCCAGACTAGGCTGGTTATCGTTACGTCAGGCGCCCTCGAATACTGGTCGGCCATGTTGCCTATGATCCAGACATCCTTGCCGGCTGCATGAGCCTCCATGGCGGCCTCCTCGGCGCCAACCCTCTCCGCGAATATCACGTCGCATCCAAGGTCTATTAGGGTCTTGGCCAGCCTCTTCGCCGTCGCCGGATGATACCATGGAGACTCGCCGGGAGGTATGTTTCCTAGGAGGTAGACGACCTTGGCCTTCACCTTAGGATTAACCGTCTTTGCCCCGGCGATGAATGCGTTGACTATCCTATTGACCTCGTTTATCGGCATGGCCGCGACGACCCCTATCTTATTCGTCTTGGTGATCTTACCGGCGATTACACCAGCCAGGAAGGCGGGCTGATGGAGCCAGTTATCGAAGACGGCGAAGTTAGGCGGGGTTGGGAGATACTCGCTTCCGGCGGCGAAGGCCACGTCTGGAAACTCTTTCGCAACCCTCCTAGCGATGTCCTCCTTTAAGAAAGCGTCTAGAAACACTACGTCGGCAACCCTCGCGGCATCCCTTAAGGCGAGCTCATAATCCTTCGGATCACTCCTCCTATCCACGAACTTGTAGTCGACCTCTATCCCCCTCTCCCTAAACTCCTCGGCAACCTTTAGAATGGCTTGATGGATCGCTCCATCCCAGGGCTCACTGACAGGGGTCTGGAAGACGGCCCTCACAACGAGCCTCTTCTTCGAGGCTGCGGCAGCCGCTGCAGCGGGGGTCTCGGTTGACGCATAGGCTGGAGCGGTGATCAATGCAGCGGCCGCGAGAGCGGCTGAAAACGCCATGAGGACCAACAATATCGCAGATATCCTTATAGTCCCGGAACCTGGTTTAGACCCCATTTCAAGGCACCATTTTCTTGGGACTCTTGCTCGATTTAAGATTTGGGATGAACGATTAAAAGCGGTTATACAGGTCTCGAAGCTCGCATAGAATCCTTATATACGCCTTGAAAGAAATTATAATTTGCCACAACATCTGTTATCAGAGCTCCACCCGATAGTTCTAAAAATCTACCCTTGGACGACAGATCTTAATTAAGAATGATTTACGCCCTGGCCGGGATTTGAACCCGGGTCACGGGCTCGACAGGCCCGTATACTAAGCCGGACTATACTACCAGGGCCTAACAATATCTGTCGAGAGGCATTTTATCAACTTTTCTGAGCTAGTATCTGATGTTCTTATCCCTTATGTATCTGTAGACCTTCTTAGCCGTCTTGTTCATGCCGAATGCCTTGATGTGGATTAGAGCTTCCGCGTAGGCCTTCTCCCTTATCGCGTTTCTCGTCTCCTCACTTATCTTGTCTAGGCTATGAGAGAACTCCTTTATCGCATATTTGCTGTATTTCGTGAAGGTCTCCATCTCAGGCACCCCCTCTTCCCCATATCTACTTACGACCCATCTGTAAATTCTCCTGTATAATTCCGGCTCATAGATTCTGAGGATATTCCAGATCATGAGCATCCAGTAGGTCGCCACATTCCCCTTATTTATCTTACCCTTCGGAAACTTCTCGGCTATCAGGTAAAGTGGGATCCCACTCATCCCATGCTGGGCTATTCTAGATCTATGGCCCCTGGCCCAGAGCGCGTCGACTATCTCAACCGTTCTCTTCAAGTCTATTGTAAGTTGAGGGATGACGTTTCCCTCAGCATCAACCGATACGCCGTGCTTCGAGCCGTTGGAGATTGCGAGCCAATGTAAATCCACCCCATTCATCTTGAGCGATTCAACGAAATGTAATGCTTCTGGAATATCGGTTAGTTCGCCGCCTATCACGCCGACCTCCCCCTCACGGCCATAAGACCTATGTCCGAGATTTTCGTCGAGAAACCGGAATAGTTCCGCGGTTTTTTCCACGTTCTTCCTCAATTTCTCCTCAACGCTTTTCCCCTTCCTCTCGACGAGATGGGAGGCGTCTATGGCGAAGCTCGTGAATCCCGCCTCAACTCTGGCTAGAAGCTCCCGCTTAACATTCTCGATCTCGTCGTCGGTTCCCCTCCTCAGCGCAACGTGATCCGCGTGTAAAACGTATCCAAACCATCCAACGTTTTCGGCGGCCTCCCTAACCCTCTCGGCGAACAATTTTGGAGTCAATCCCGTATATCCTCCATTCAAGTTCATCTCGGTTAAGGAGAGCTCCAAGATCACTATATTCTCGGTCTCCTTCGCCGCCTTCAGGATTCCCTCGATAAGCTCCCTAGTCAACCTAGGATTCGCCGCCAAGATGATCTCCTCAGGTGGGTCGAGGGCCTCGAAGAGAAGATTGCCCGGAAGCGGATCTCTGGGCCTCTCAAAGAATTCCACATGGGGCTCCTTCACTCGCTCATCACCTCTAATTACTGTGAGGGGAATGCATCGGATTCTAGGAAATCTTTAAGAGCATTTCCATGATTAATCATGCCACTTATTCTCGTCTCTTTAATATAAACCTAGTTGAAGGTCTTTAGGATGCCAACTCGGCCGATCATCGGTTTTGGAAGCTGTGATGAGATATGTTAGGGATTTTGAGAGACCTCCGATGTAGGGAGTTTACATGTGATCGCCGAATACGAGGTCTTTCAAAAGATTTTTATCTCAGCGTCGCCCAATCTTGACGTGATCGTTATGAGGGATACTAGATCTCAGTCCATCATAAGGGGTAAGGAGGATCTATTAAAGCATCTAAAGACATTCAAGCTCGAACTAAAGTTCTCGGCGGGCGTCTGGTACTTCTTCCCACCTGGAGGTAGGTTCCATGAACCATATATCGAGAGGGGTGGAATAGAGGATATCTTGAATAAGGTTGCGTGGATGTATGATGAGGGATTCGTGGACAAGACATTCAGGCTCGAAGCCCATTATCCGAATGAGATAAACTGGGACAACCTAGACCTCTATAAGAGATTGAGGAAGGAGACGGGGATAGGTCTCCAGATGATCGCACCCAACATCTTCTATCAGAAGATCTTCGAGTTCGGATCCTTGTCAAGCCCGATCGATGAGGCGAGGAAAGAGGCGATTAGAAGGGCTACGGAGACCTTGAAGCTCGTGAAGGAGGTGGGGGCGGAGTTCATGGTGGTCTGGCCTGGAATAGACGGATACGAAAACCCGATCGGAGTAAACTTCTATGACATGTGGGAGAGGTTTGAGTCCGGGTTAGCCGAGGCCATGGATGAGGTCCCAGGGGTCCAGGTCGCATTGGAGCCTAAGCCGTATGAGCCCAGAGGAAATAACATTTACAGGAATACGGCGAACGGGATCTTAGCGGCCAGATACATCGAAGAGAGGTTAAAGAATCCAGAGAATAAGAGACTATTGGAGCAGGGATATAGATTGGTTGGATTAAATCCGGAAGTTGGCCACGTCTTAATGGGGCATGAGGAGCTGGCATATGCATTAGCGTCAGTGATGCGTGAGGCGAGGCTGTTTCACACCCATTGGAATAGTCAACCTCTAGGAAACTATGATCAAGACCTGGACATCGGAGTCCTCGCATGGGAGGAGATGGTCGCAGCCCTTCTAGATGAACGCATTAAGAGCCGCGAACCAGATAATCGAGAGGTGGTGATAAGAGCTATAGCTCCGCCCGGCACGGAGCTTAAGAGGATACCAAAGACAAAATACTGACCGAACCCACACCAAAATACCAATCAAATATTTTTGAATCTAATTAAAATTTGAAGATCCGGCGGACTTTATCGGCCTCCTCGAATTCCACCTTAATAATCTCAGGCTTTCAGATCATCCGCCGCCCACCTTCCATTCTCGCCCCCTCTCCTCCAAGAATCTTTCGACCTCCTTTCTATATGGCAGGGCTGGGATCACCTCGAGCTTCGTAACCGTTAGGGCTCCGGCGGCTGCGGCGAACTTCACGGCCTCATCCAGATTCATTCCCTCCGCTAAGGCAACTGCGAGAGCTCCATTAAATGCATCTCCAGCCCCCGTCGGGTCGATCGTGTTCACCTTGAATGCTGGGAAGGCGTATCCTCTCCCGCCGTCGCGGACGTATCCCCCCTTCTCTCCTAGGGTTACTACCACCTTTCCAACTCCTTTCTGAATGAGCTTCGACGCTAGATCGCCGACCTTGGCAAGCTTATCTGGAGGGAGCCCTAGCAGGGTTTTTAACTCGGTCTCATTCGGAGTCATGATATCGATGTATTTGAAGGCGTCTGGGAGGATGGGCTGGGCAGGAGCTGGATTAAAGATCGTCATCACCCCTCCCTCCTTAGCCACCTTACAGCTATATACCGCGGTCTCAACGGGGATCTCCAGGACCGTCAGCAAGACATCCGCCGATAGAATGAGATCTCTAGCTTCATCGACATCCCTCTTCGAGAGGAGATAATTCGCTCCAGGGTCTATCACGATCATGTTCACACCCCTCTCATCAACGAGGATCACGGCCACCCCCGTGTGGTCTTCATCACTTATCCTCACATAGCTGTAGTCCACCCCCTCCCTCCTCCAAAGGTTTATGGCCATCTCCCCGTAGGAATCCCTCCCAACGCATCCAACCATGTGACTCTCGCCCCCAAGCCTCGCAACCTGAACTGCTTGATTAGAGCCCTTCCCACCCTCACTTACGCTATAATCCCCTAGAATGCTCTCACCCTCAGCCGGCAAACGCCTCGACTTAAAGGTCAAACCGGCATTAAAGCTACCGACAACAACTATCTTAGCCGCCATAGCTTAAAGCCACCCCTCCCACAATAAAAAACATAATACCATGCAAAGATAAGAGTTAAGCCGGAGCATCGGATGGGCCCGTAGCTCAGCCAGGATAGAGCACCGGGCTTTTAACCCGGGGGTCGCGGGTTCGAAGCCCGCCGGGCCCGCAGTTTAGATATTTTCAGGTTTTTCGTGGATTTTGAGTTGTTCTCGATTTTGCCGAGGTGTAGGCTTTTTCCGCCGCCTCCTCCGGATCTTCCGTGAAGTATGTTTTTGTCAGCTTCCTGTGGTCGAGGTATCCATTCACGGCCAGGTCTTTTAGCTTATCTGTTGGATAGCCTGTCTCCTCGATCACTATCAGGGGGATTCCGTAGAGGTATGCGAGGAAGGCTTCGATCATGGTTCCCGCTCCCCCTCCTAGGATTACGAAGGAGTTGCTGCTCCTCACCAGCATTATGCTCCTGGCTTGAAAGGTTACTCCGGTCTTGATGACCATCGCATTGTATGGATTGTATCTTGGATGGCTTGGAGATCTTCCCTCATCTTCTATGGGGATTATACCTATGGTCCTATGGTCTCTCCGCCCCTCTCGGTGAACGCCCTGCTAACGATCCTCATCAATCCACCATCTCCGCCCGTGAGGAGCTTGACCTCATCCCGATACTCAGCGAGCTTGGCCCCAAATCTCTCAGCCTTCATAACGGCCCTTGGATGAGGCTCTGGATCGCTTGATCCGGCGATCCCCACGAATAGGACCTTCCCCATAAGCCTTAGATCCCGGGTTTAGACGGATAAAGTTTTCGCACCCGTGAATGTCATCGTGTTTTCGTTAACTTATTACCTTTATTTGGTGGGCTCTTGGTCGAGGATACCTCCTGATGGAAACGGTCTTTCAAGAATCATTAGGCGCTCTGAGGAGTAAAGCCTTGCGATCAAGTCATTCATAGATCCTCGACTCCACCCTCAATTTGGATCCATATCTTTTCCTGAGAAGCTCCATTAGCTCGAGAATATAGTCCTTACTCGTTGTTGCTTCCTTTATCCTGAGATAATCTCTTGAGACGAACTGCTGTAAAACATAGGTGGCGTTTGCTGGAAGCTCATTTACGATCTTCTCAACCCTTTCTAGGGTATGATAGCTTTGGATTATGGTTGTTCTGAATTCGCCTGAGATCCCCTCATGAGATAGCAGAGATATCGTCTTCCTCAATCTCTCTAGATCCTTTTCGGAGACCGTCCTCCCAGCTATGAAGGAGTATTCCTCCGGGATTAAAGGAGCTTTAACGTCCACGGCAACGTAATCGACGAGTCCAAGTTCGATGAGTCTCCTCAGCTCGTCCGGGAAGAAGCCGTTAGTATCTACCTTTATACTTACTCCGAGTTCCTTCACCTTCTCCAAGAAATTGCGTAAGCCCTCCTGAGCCAGCGGCTCGCCTCCGGTGACCACGACTCCGTCCAAGAATTTTCTATTTTCAGAGATGTAGGAGATTACGCTTTCTAGGGGAATTCTGCCTCTTTTGAAGGGAACTAGATGCGTGTTATGGCAATAAATGCATCTCAGGTTGCAGCCCTGAACGAAGACGACGCAGCTGAGCTTTCCCGGAAAATCTATCGCGCTGAGTTTAACGAATGCCGCTATCTCCAAGATGCGATCGCCTCGACGGAGGTGTCGAAGGTTTTTCTTTGCTTGAATTCCTCCTGTTTTCCAGCGTTCCAGTTCTCCACTGGGCGGATATATCCAACTATCCTTGAATAAACCTCGCATTTCGCATTACATCTTGGACATGTCTCATGTCTCCCTTTCAGGTATCCATGCTGGGGGCAGATGCTGAATGTCGGGGTGACCGTTATGTAGGGCAATTTTGTTTTTTCGAGAACCTTCCTCACTAAAATCTTAATGCTTTCTGCGCTCGCTCTCTCCCCCAAAAATATGTGAAAGACCGTCCCGCCAGTATATTTTGTCTGCAGCCTTTCCTGATGCTTTAAGGCGAAGAGTAGATCATCTGTATAGTGCACGGGAAGCTGGGTTGAATTAGTATAGTATGGCTCCGCCCCCCTCGCCTTCACCTCGGCGTCGTTGGCGAAGATCATGTCTGGAAACTTTCTCCTATCTATCTTGGCAAGCCTGTAGCATGTGCTTTCCGCGGGCGTCGCCTCTAGGTTGTAGAGATTCCCCGTCTCTTTCTGAAACTCTAGGATGAGCTTGAGCATGAAATCTAAGACCTTCTCCGCGAATCTTAGGCCTTCTTCACTCCCTATATCCTTTCCGAAGAGATTTAAGCAGCATTCATTCATCCCCACAAGTCCGATGGTTGAGAAGTGATTCTTCCAATATTCTCCGAACCTTAACTTCACGTTTCTCAGATAGAATTTCGAATATGGGTAGAGTCCCGCCTCAGTCAAACGCTCAATAAATTTCCTCTTTATCTCTAGGGAGTTTTTCGCGAGCTCCATGAGCTCCGTTAATCTTTCAAAGAATTCCGTCTCATCCCTTGAGAGATAGCCGAGTCTAGGCATGTTTAGAGTTACAACCCCTATAGATCCCGTGAGCGGATTCGCCCCGAAGAGACCTCCACCCCGCTTCTTAAGCTCTCTAGTATCCAATCTAAGTCTACAGCACATCGATCGCACGTCCTCGGGGCGCATGTCGCTGTTTATGAAGTTCGCGAAGTATGGGGTTCCATACTTAGCGGCCATCTCCCAAACCTCTTGATAGTTCTTGTTCTCCCAGTCGAAGTCTCTCGTTATGTTGTAGGTCGGTATTGGGAATGTGAACACCCGTCCTCTAGCATCGCCTTCGGACATCATTTCCGCGAAGGCTCTGTTAAACATCTCCACCTCGTCTTGAAAGTCTCCATAGCAGTCTCCCTGAGGCTTTCCGCCGATGATCACAGGCTCGTTTTCTAGGAATTTTGGAACTTTCAGGTCGAGGGTGATGTTTGTGAATGGTGTCTGAAAGCCGACGCGGGTGGGAATGTTTATGTTAAAGAGGAATTCCTGCATGGCCTGCCTAACCTGTCCATAGTTTAAGCCATCATATCTTATGAATGGCGCTAGGTAGGTGTCGAAGTTGCTTAGAGCCTGGGCGCCGGCCGCCTCTCCCTGTAGAGTGTAGAAGAAGTTGATCACCTGACCTAAGGCGGAGCGAAAATGCTTGGCGGGCTTGCTCTCTATCTTCCCTCTCACGCCTTTGAAACCGTTTACCAGAAGATCGTATAGATCCCATCCAACGCAGTAAGCCCCCAAAAATCCAAGGTCGTGGATGTGAAAATCTCCCTCCACATGTGCACGCTTTATCTCAGGTGGATAGATCTTGTTCAGCCAATACTGTGAAACTATCGTGGAGGAGATGTGAAAGTTTAGGCCCTGGAGAGAATATGTCATGTTAGAGTTTTCTCTCACCCTCCAATCCGTCTGGAGGATATATGAATCCACTATATCTATATTGCTTATGAGCTCGGCGAATTTTCTCAGGTCTTCATGCTGCTTCCTGTATAGGATGTAGGCTTTCGCCGTCTTATAATGCCCCTCCTCCACCAAAACCTTCTCAACAGCATCCTGCACCTGCTCGACATGCGGTATCTCCGGTATCTTCCCCTCTCCTATCCACTCCTCTAGAAGCTTAACCACCTTATCCGCAAGTTCGCAGGCCCTCTTATAGTCTCTTCCACCGACAGCGCGCGCGGCCTTGAAGATCGCATTCGCTATTCTCGTCTTATCGAATTTCACGACCCTTCCATCCCTTTTTCTGATTTTCTCGATCATGTTGGACACCGTATCCAATAGATGATGGTTTGCTGCGTTTATAAGCTTTTGGACGCGGTATCCAATGATTATGCAAAGAACTTTTTATATCCCGAGGGGATGGATATGGTGTGAAGAGCGCATTAGATACGCAGAGGAAATTTTGCGAATACGACGTGTTCAGGGTTTTTCTCAGGCTGGGGGAGAGGGGTAAGCTGGATAGGAAGACTTTGGCCAGAGTTTGTGATCTTGGGGAGGGGAGCGTGAGGACGATTCTGAGGATCTTGGAGGAGAGGAAGATCGTGGAGAAGGGGAGAAAGGGAAATGTATTGAGGGAGAAGGGCAGAGCATATTTCCAGAGGGTGGCGACGATAATGAGCCCGATAAAGAGGGTGAAGCATGACGTGTTTAAAGATAATCTACCATGCCTGGGCTGCGTTGTCAGGCGCTATGAGAAGGATAAGATCGCATCCCTCTACAAGGCCAGAGACTATGCGATAAGGGCTGGATGTAATTCCGCTATGGTGTTGATAAGGACGAGAGAGCATATAAAGATACCTTACGTGAGGAAGTGGAACTTCGACGAACTCAAGGAGGAGTTTGAGACGAAGAGGGGGGATTTGGTGGTGTTGGCCTCAGCCGAGAAGACGAGAATAAGTGAGAACGGCATCATCGCCATCTGCACATACCTCTCCAACGAACTCAATAAAATCTTCGAAAGGATATGTAAGCTCTAATCCTTGCGGGTGAACGCATTTCTTCTTTAAGATAAAAGATCATCCAAAATGCTTGGCTCCGCTTTTCAGCCTCGCCTCCAGTTTGATGGCTACTATGCTTATTAACTACATTGGATGTATCGGGTTGAAGGAAAGTGCCCGCGAGAAGGAGGGGGAAGTCCGTGAAGAAGGCGAGGGCGAAGCCTCGGCCTCCGCAGCCCTCAATCCTAGAGCATGAGCTTGTGCCGAAGCATAGGGTTTTAAGTCCTGAGGAGGCTGAGGAGGTCTTGAGGAGATATTGTGCCACCCCCCAGCAGCTTCCGAAGATACTCGCCTCAGATCCCGTCGTCAGGGAGATAGGCGCGAAGCCCGGGGACATAATAGAGATAGTGAGGGATTCTGAGACCGCCGGGAAGGCCGTCTACTACAGGGTGGTCGTTAGGGGGGAGTGAGTGGGAGGGCTGGGAAAGGGTTAAAAGAAAGAATTGGGGTAATATGGGGGTGCAGGTTTTAGGTATTCAGGTTTATAAGGAGATGATAGTTGGGGTGAGAGCGGATGCTGGAGCAGGTTGAGCTCACTCAGGAGGATTTATGGGAGGTTATGCGCGCGTTCATAGAGGATGAGGGATTAGTCCAGCACCACCTCCGCTCCTACAACTACTTCGTCAAGGAGGGGCTTAGGGAGCTCATAAAGTCTCTCGGAGACCTTGAGATCAAGACGAAGTATGGAACCCTAACCCTGAAGATGAGGAATCCCGAGGTAGGTAAGCCCACGGTGGAAGAGGTTGAGGGGATCGTGATAGAGAACGTAACCCCGATGGAGTGTAGGCTCAGAAACCTAACCTACGCCGCCCCACTCTACGTGACCATGAGCCTGTACTTGGATGGTAAGCCGATAACAGGGCCTGAGAGGATTAAGGTCGGGATCATCCCCATCATGGTTAAGTCGGATATCTGCCCGCTCTCGAAGCTCAGCGACGAGGAGCTCATGGAGATAGGCGAGGACCCGAAGGATCCGGGCGGATACTTCATCATAAATGGGTCCGAGAGGGTTATCGTCGCGATCGAGGACCTGGCCCCAAACAGGATAATGGTGACCCAGAAGGACTCCAAGTCTGGCCAGCTCAGCGCGGTCGTGATCTCGGCGGCCTATGGTAGGCAGTCTAGGACCGAGGTTACCTATAAGCCAGGTGGGCCTGTCAAGGTCTTCTTCTCGAGGATCTACAAGGGTATTCCCGCCATAATCATGCTCAGAGCCCTTGGAATGACGAACGATAGAGATATCGTGAACATGATCTCGCCTCTTAAAGAGGTTCAGGAGCTCCTCGAACCATCCTTCAAGGAGGCTGAGGGAATAGACACCGAGCATGATGCCTTGAGATATATTGGTAACAGGATAGCCTTTGGATACGCGGAGGAGTATAGGATTCAGAGGGCTGAGCAGCTGATAGACAACATCTTCCTACCGCATATCGGGATGAAGAAGGCCGCGAGATACCAGAAGGCGATCTTCCTCTGCGAGATGATAGGAAAGCTCCTTGAGACCAGCCTCGGGATCAGGAAGCCCACGGACCGAGACCATTACGCGAATAAGAGGTTGAAGCTCGCAGGGCCGCTGTTGATGGAGCTCTACAGGATGGCCTTCATGAAGCTCCTAAGGGATATTAGATACCAGCTCGAGCGCGCAGCGGCCTCGAGATATCCGGTCAAGGTCTCGACCTTCGTCAGGCCCGGAATAATAATAGACTTCGTTAAACACGCGTTCGCCACCGGGAACTGGCCCGGCGGGAGGGTTGGGGTGACCCAGCTCCTAAATCGGACGAATCATCTCGCCACGATAAGCCATCTTAGGAGGGTTCAATCGCCGCTGAGCAGGAGCCAGCCGCACTTCGAGGCCAGAGACCTCCATGGAACCCACTGGGGTAGGATCTGCCCGGCGGAGACCCCCGAGGGATCGAACTGCGGATTGGTTAAGAATTTGGCCCTCTCGGCCGAGATAAGCTTCCCGGCTAGGAGGAGGGAGCTCCTCGAAACCCTCTACTCGCTCGGGGTCGTCCCGCTCAGCGAGGTGATCATGAAGAAGAAGGCGTATGCGGCCAAGGTCTTCGTCGATGGACTCTTGGTCGGATACCACGTTAACGGCGAGAAGCTGGCCGAGAGCCTGAGGATTCTCAGGAGGAGGGGTGAGATAAGTAATAGCGTGAACCTCGCGCTCTACAAGTACGATCACATTCAGGAGGTCTGGATAAACACGGATGAGGGTAGGGTTAGGAGACCTCTCATAATAGTCGAGGACGGTAAGCCTCTCCTGAAGAAGGAGCACATCAAGGCCTTGAAGAATAGAACCCTTAGGTTCAGGGATCTGATCTCCATGGGGATAATAGAGTTCTTGGACGCGGAGGAGGAGGAGAACGCGTACGTGGCCTTGAGGCCTGAGGACTTGACCGAGGAGCACACCCACCTAGAGATATGCCCGTACGCGACCCTCGGGGCCGTGGTCTCGATAATACCATACGCCGAGCATAATCAGTCTCCCAGAAACATCTATGAGGGCGCTATGGGTAAGCAGGCCCTCGGAATTTTCGCGGTGAACTACGATCTGAGGGTGGATTCGAGGATGCACGTCCTGGTCTATCCTCAGCGCCCGCTCGTCACAACGAAATCCATGGACCTGCTCGGATTGGATGAGAGACCTATAGGCCAGAACATGGTCGTCGCCGTCCTAACGGGCCAGGGATACAATATGGAGGATGCGGTGGTCCTTAACAAGTCCTCGATCGAGAGGGGGCTGGGCCTATCCCTAAGCTATAGAACCTATGAGGTTGAGGCGAGGATCTATGTCGGAGGCCAGAAGGATATCATCTGCATCCCGGAGCCGACCGTTAGGAGGTATAGAGGCGAACAAAGCTACAGGGTTCTTGACGCCGATGGACTGGCGCATATAGAGTCCGATGTCATGGGCGGGGATGTCATAGTCGGGGTTAAGAGTCCTCCGAGGTTCTTGGAGGAATATCAGAGAGCCCCCGCGAGGGAGATAGTTTGGAGGGATACCTCTGAGGCTGTTAGGCCGTCTGAGGCGGGGGTCGTCGATAACATATTCGTGACGAGGACCGATGAGGGAAACAAGCTGATCAAGGCCAGGGTTAGATCATTCTGCGTAACCGAGATCGGGGACAAGTTCGCGTCGAGGCATGGCCAGAAGGGGGTTGTAGGAATGATCTTCCCGCAGGAAGATATGCCGTACACGGAGAGCGGTATAGTCCCAGACCTCATAATCAACCCGCACGCGTTCCCAAGCAGGATGACCGTGGGCCAGCTTCTAGAGAGCATAGCCGGAAAGGTCGCCGCGCTCAAGGGAGAGTTCGTAGACGGAACGCCCTTCATGGGCAAGCCATTGGAGGAGCTCAGGAGGGAGCTCGAGGAGCTCGGATTCAAGAGCAGCGGAAAAGAGGTGATGTATGATGGATTGACTGGGAGGAAGTTTGAGGCGGAGATCTTCATAGGCGTGGTCTACTATCAGAGACTCCATCACCTCGTAAGAGACAAGATACACGCCAGGGCCAGGGGGCAGGTTCAGATGCTCACGAGGCAGCCTACCGAGGGAAGGAGCAGGGGCGGTGGATTGAAGTTCGGGGAGATGGAGCGGGACTGCCTAATAGCTCACGGCGCGAGCTTCCTCCTCCTAGATCGACTGCTGGAGCAGAGCGACAAATACACAGCATACTTCTGCAAGAAATGCGGCCTACCCGTCTACTACGACCTGAAGCAGGAGAGGTTCATCTGCCCAATCCATGGAAAGGATGCGGAGGTGAGGCCTGTGAGCATGTCCTACGCGTTCTACCTACTGTTGGAGGAGATGATGAGCATGGGACTATATCCGAAGCTATTGTTTAAGGAGGAGGTGTAGGAGAGATGTCGAGCTCCCTCGAAACCGTCGCTGGGATAAAGTTCGGCATACTATCTCCAGAGATGATCAGGAGGATGAGCGTCGCCGAGATCCAGAACCCCGACACCTACGACGAGGATGGAATGCCCATACCAACCGGCGTGATGGATCCGAGGCTAGGAACCCTCGAGCCGGGCCAGAGATGCAAGACCTGTGGAAACACGTATCTCGGATGTCCAGGCCACTTCGGCCATATCGAGCTGCCCGTCCCGGTGATTCATGTCGGATTCGTCAAATACATCCATAACCTGTTGAGGGCGACATGCAGGGCATGCGGCAGACTGCTGTTACCCGATGAAGTGATAAGGGAGTATAGGGAGAGGCTTGAAAAGCTTAAGCAGAGGGGGAGGGTCCCATTAGAATTCTACTACAAGGTTTTGCAGAAGGCGATGGCCGCATCGGTCTGTCCACACTGTAATGAGAGGCAGTATAAGATCGAGCTCGAGAAGCCCACAACCTTCATCGAGGTCGTCAACTCCGAGAGGAGGAGGCTTACAACCCACGTGGTCAGGGCCAGGCTTGAGAGGATTAAGGATGAGGATTTAGAGCTCATCGGGATCGATCCGAAGGTTGCTAGACCTGAGTGGATGGTCCTAACCGTCCTCCCCGTCCCGCCCGTCTATGTCAGGCCCTCGATAACCCTCGAGTCCGGGTTCAGATCCGAGGACGATCTAACTCACAAGCTCGTCGACATCCTAAGGGTTGCTCAGAGGCTTAGGGAGAACATAAACGCCGGATCGCCCTCGCCCGTGATCGCGGAGCTCGCGGACCTCCTCCAATACCACGTCACAACCTACCTCAATAACGAGGTTCCGGGAGTCGCTCCGGCGACCCATCGAAGCGGTAGGCCGTTGAAGACCCTGGCTCAGAGGCTTAAGGGCAAGGAGGGGAGGTTCAGGCTCAATCTAAGCGGTAAGAGGGTGGACTTCTCTGCGAGGACCGTGATCTCACCCGACCCGAACATCGGGATAAACGAGGTCGGGGTCCCGGTGGAGATAGCCATGCAGCTGACGGTCCCGGAGAAGGTGACCGAGTGGAACATCGAGAGGCTGAGACAGTATGTCAGGAACGGGCCAGACAAGTATCCCGGAGCGAAGTACGTGATCAGACCCGATGGGAAGAGGATTAGGTTGAAGTTCGCCCAGGACTTGGAGGAGGTCGCTGCGGCGATAGAGCCGGGATTCGTGGTCGAGAGACATCTAATCGACGGGGACATCGTCTTGTTCAATCGTCAGCCAAGCCTCCATCGGATGTCCATAATGGCTCATAGGGTTAAGGTCTTGCCGTATAAGACGTTTAGGCTGAATCTCTGCGTCTGCACCCCATACAACGCGGACTTCGACGGAGACGAGATGAACCTCCACGTCCCCCAGAGCGAGGAGGCTCAAACCGAGGCAAGAATACTCCTAATAGTCCAGAACAACATCCTGTCGCCGAGGTATGGTGCGCCGATAATAGGGGCTATCAGAGACTTCCTCACCGCTGCATATCTCCTAACTAAGGATGACACCTATCTAACCAAGAAGGAGCTGTCCTACATCTTAGCCGCGATCGGCTATGATGGAGAGCTGCCTGAACCCGAGGTGAAGGAGCCCGAGCCCAGGTGGAGCGGTAAGCAGGTCTTCGGCCTACTCCTCCCGAAGGGATTCAACCACAGGTTCAGGGCATCGTTCTCACCCGAGATAGAGGTCGTCATAAGGGATGGAAAGCTCATCAAGGGAGTTATAGACAAGAACGCGATAGGGGTTGAGAAGGCTAACAGCATCCTCCACCGCCTGACCACCGAGTATGGGACGAACGCGGCGAGGGAGTTCATGGATAAGCTGGTGAAGGTCGTCAACACCTATCTGAACTTGAGGGGATTCAGCTTCGGGGTCGACGACCTCTATATCCCGGAGGAGGCGTATAAGGAGCTTAAGAAGATCTTCAAGAAGATGGACGACGCCTTCAACAAGCTGAAGACAAACTATGAGAGGGGTAGGATAGAGGTTAGGCCGGGTGAGACCCTTGAGCAGGCATTCGAGACAAACATACTCCAGATCCTGTCCGAGACTAGGGAGGAGGCGGGGAAGATAGCGAGGAGATACATCTCCCCGAATAGCAGCGCCGTAATAATGGCGAGGACCGGCGCGAGGGGATCTCCGCTAAACATAGATCAGATGGTCGCCGTCGTCGGCCAGCAGGCGGTTAGGAGGGAGAGGATCAAGAGGGGATTCATGGACAGGGTCCTAACCTTCTTCAAGCCCGGAGACCTCTCGCCGAAGGCCAGGGGATTCGTCTATAATCCATTCCTGAAGGGGTTGGATCCGGTGGAGTTCTTCTTCCACATGGCCGGGGGTAGGGATGGGCTCGTCGACACGGCCGTCAGAACCCAGCAGAGCGGATACATGCAGAGGAGGCTTATCAACGCCCTAGAGTCGCTCTACGTCGAGTATGATGGAACCGTTAGGACTATGGATGAGAAGAAGATAGTCCAATTCCTATACGGCGAGGATGGAGTAGATCCCGCCAAGAGCTATCATGGAGAGGCAGTGAACCTGGACATAATAATCCACAGGCTCGGAATCAAGGGAGCCGCGAGAAAACCCATATCGAGTAGCGAGCTCAACGAGATCCTACAACCATATAAGAAGAGGCTCCCACCAAAGCTCATCTGGAACGTTGAGAAGCTCGCGGCGGCCAAGAAGCTCTCGAGCAGGGAGCTCAAGATGCTGATAGAGGAGGTCTATCGAGAATATATGAGGAATAGGGTTGAACCCGGCGAGGCCGTCGGGATAGTCACGGCGCAGTCGATAGGCGAGCCGAGCACCCAGCTAACCCTCAGAACCTTCCACTTCGCAGGAGTCAGGGAGCAGAGCATCCTCAGAGGGCTTCCAAGGCTCATCGAGATAGTTGACGCCAGGAAGACTCCATCAACCCCGATAATGAGGATACCGCTCAAGCCCGATTACGCCAAGAGTAAGGTTAAGGCCCAGAGGATCGCCAAGAGGCTCAAATACACGACCCTAAACGACATAGTTTCACAGGTCGGATTCAACCTAAGGAAGAACGCCGTGATCTTCGAGTTCGATAAAAAGGCCATGAAGGCCGAGGGAGCCACCCTAAAGGACATTAAGAACATGTTAAAGACCGTGAAGCGGAAGAGCGATCTGACCGAGCAATCTCTAACCGTCTACGCCGAGGCGGATGAGGATTTGGATAAGCTCAAGGACAAGCTTCTCTCCATGAGGGTTAAGGGGGTTAAGAGGATTAGCAGGACCCTGCTCAAATATGAGAATGGAGAGTATGTGATCTTAACCGAGGGATCGAATCTGAGGGAGGTCATCCAGCTTCCAGAGGTAGATCATAGGAGGGTTTGGACGAACAACATCCACGAGATAGCCGCGGTCTTGGGGATAGAGGCGGCCAGGGCGGCCATAGTCAGGGAGCTCAAACACGTCCTAGAGGAGCAGGGGCTGGACGTCGACATCAGACACCTGATGATCCTGGCCGACATGATGACCCTAAACGGGACCGTGAAGCAGGTTGGAAGACACGGGGTCGTCAGGCTGAAGAGCAGCCCACTCGCCAGGGCGGCCTTCGAGATAAGCGTCCAAACCCTGCTCGACGCCGCGGCGAAGGGCGAGGTTGACTGGCTGAAGGGGAACGTCGAGAGAATACTGATAGGGAAGGAGATTAAGGTTGGAACCGGGATGGTCTCCCTGCTAATGATGTATCCGGGGATGGCGGACGGCTCGGGGAAGCCTGAGAAGTGAAGGCTCTTATACACCCAGCCTTAAACATCGAAGCTCATAATACTCGCAAACAACTGTCCACCGAACCTCAGGAGGGAGATAGAGGTGGCGTGCAAGATGTCGGGGGTTCCTCTTCTTGAAGTCGACATCCCGAGCAGGGAGCTCGGATATATTGCTGGAAAACCATTCTCCGCGTCGGTGATCTCGGTGATAGAGCCCGGAAGCTCAAACATACTCGAGCTGATCGCGCCCGAAGAGGAGATGTAAAAAAGTTATTAACTTGAAGATTTGGTAATCTCTTAGGCGGCTATACCTTGAGCGAGGGCTTCAAGCTAACGGATAAGGAGATGAAGTATATCTCGCTGTTCGAGGCGGCTACAGGGGCTAGCGTGATGGATTGCGTCGAGCGCGGAGACCTGATAGTCTTCATAGTGAATCCGGGTGACATGCCGAAGGTCTTGGCCAGAAAGGGGTTGAAGATCCAGAGATTCTCCAGGCTGATTAAGAAGAGGGTTAAGGTGATCGAGTATTCGGATGATCCCGCGAAGTTCCTCGAAAACGCGCTGATGCCCGCGAAGCTCACCGAGCCTGTTAGGATAACTGAGCGAACCGACGGCAAGAAGATAGCCGTGGTCACGGTCGATCCCGAGTATAAGGGGATGGCGATAGGGAGGGAGGGGAGGACGATAGAGCTTATACGGTATCTGGCTCGAAGACACCATAAGATAGATCACGTCATAGTTCAATAAGGCTGGGAATATTCATAAGTTGGTATGTCTCGTGCTGGGATGGAGTGGTGAGGGTTAGAGATGGCCGGAGAGGAGAGATATCCGCTGGTGATGTGGTTTGAGGAGCTCAAAAAAGAAGACGTTCCAATAGTCGGCGGAAAATGCGCGAACCTAGGTGAGATGCTGAGGGCCGGCATACCGGTCCCCCCGGGATTCGCCGTAACCGCCTACGCCTATAAGAGGTTCATAGAGGAGACGGGGATAGCCGAGAAGATATACGACATCCTGGATGAGACCATCAAGGATCCAAAGGATCCGAAGCAGTATGAGGAGGCTTCGAAGAAGATCAGAGCCTTGATCGAATCGACCCCGATCCCCGAATACCTGAAGAAGGAGATAGTCGAGAACTATAGGAAGCTCTGCGAGAGGACCAGGTCTAAGGAGGTTTTCGTGGCCGTTAGATCCTCGGCGACCGCCGAAGACCTCCCCGGAGCGTCCTTCGCCGGCCAGCAGGAGACCTATCTGAATGTGAGGGGCGAGGATGAATTATTAACCTCGGTTAGGAAGTGTTGGTCGAGCCTCTTCACTCCCAGGGCGATCTTCTACAGGACCCAGAAAGGTTTCAGGCATGAGAAGGTCTTGATAAGCGTGGCGGTCCAGAAGATGGTGAACAGCAAGGCGGCCGGGGTCATGTTCACCCTCCACCCAGTAACCGGAGACACGAGCAAGATCGTCATAGAATCTGCTTGGGGGCTCGGTGAGGCGATAGTGTCGGGCGCCGTCACCCCAGACCACTTCGAGGTCGACAAGAATAGCTTGAAGATCCTGGTGAAGCAGGTGGCGAAGAAGACCGTCGAATATGTCAGAGATCCAAAGACCGGTAAGACCGTTCACAAGAAGGTTCCGCCTGAGAGGCAGGAGAAGCCCAGCCTAACCGACGAGGAGATAATTGAGCTCGCGAGGCTGGCCAAGAAGATCGAGGAGCATTATGGAACGGCTCAAGACATAGAGTTCGCCGTCGATAGAGATCTGCCATTCCCGGAGAACGTATTCATAGTCCAGTCGAGGCCCGAGACCGTTTGGAGCGTTAAGAAGGAGGCTGAGAAGCCCTCGGCCGGATCCGAAACCGTGGCGATAACCGAGGCGAAGATGGTCGTCAAGGGATTGCCCGCGAGCCCTGGAATCTACTCCGGTAAGGCCAAGGTCGTCCTCTCCCCGGAGGAGGCCGCTAAGAAGATCCAGAAGGGGGACATACTCGTCACCAAGATGACGAACCCGGACTGGGTTCCATACATGAGGGTCGCAGGGGCGATCGTCACCGATGAGGGTGGGATGACATGCCACGCGGCGATAGTCTCGAGAGAGCTTGGAATACCGTGCATCGTCGGGGCGAAGGATGCGACGAAGAACATGGCGGACGGCCAAACCTACACGGTCGACGCGAAGGCTGGGGTCGTCTATGAGGGAGTTGTCGAGGAGCTGGTCAAGCCTGCGGAGAAGGTTGAGGCGGCTGCCCCAGCGGCGGTGGCCCAAGCCCCGGTCGTGACCGGGACGAAGATCTACGTCAACCTAAGCATCCCGGACGTGGCCGAGAAGGATCAAGGAGCCCGACATATTCAGGCTGGAGTGTAGGGCGATAAGGAAGGTTAGGGAGGAGTATGGGCTCAAGAACGTCTGGGTTATGGTCCCCTTCGTGAGGAGGGTCGAGGAATTCGTCCAAGCCAAGAAGATAATGGAGGAGGAGGGGCTTAGGCAGGGGCCAGACTTCAAGGTCTGGATAATGGTGGAGGTTCCGAGCACGGTCCTCCTGATCGACAAGTTCATCGAGGCCGGAATCGATGGGGTGAGCTTCGGGACAAACGACCTAACGATGCTCATCCTCGGGATAGATAGGGATGACGCGGCGGTCCAGGAGATCTATGACGAGAGAAACCTAGCGGTCCTGAGGGCATTAAGCCACGTGATAAGGATCTGTAGGAAGCATGGGGTGACGACGAGCATCTGCGGCCAAGCCCCATCAAATTATCCTGAGGTGGTCGAGTTCTTGGTGAGGGAGGGCGCGACGAGCATCTCGGTGAATCCGGATAAGGTTATCGAGACCAGAAACCTCGTGGCCATGATCGAGAGGAAGCTCACGCTCGACGAGCTCAGAGATCTAAGGGAGAGGCTGGATAGATTGGAGAAGAATGCGGAGAAGAGGGTCTTCAAGTGGTCTCCAGAACTTGACTAAAACCCCGAAATACTTCCTTGAGATCGCGGAGCTGATAGCGGACCTATATCCAGACGCTGAGAAGATAGTCGAGGTAGGGGTTGGGGCGGCTCCATGGACGATCCTAAAGCTTAGAACCCTCCTCCCAAGAACGACCCTATTGGCCGTCGATGCGGATAAAAACTCCATAATGAGGCTTAGAGAGCTCGGATTAAACGCGGAGGTCGACGACATCCTCAGTCCAAGAATCGAATTATATCAGGGATCGGATCTGATCTACTCGATAAGGCCCCCGATCGAGCTCATAAACTCCGTGGCAGGGGTTGCGGAGAGGGTTGGAGCCGACGCCTTAATCTTCCCGCTATCCGAGGACTCATACCTCCATCAGTTCAAATCTCCTTGGAGGAGGGTGAGTCATCCAAGCCTCCTAGCATTCATCTTGAAGCATGGTTAGATTTAAAAGGTGGATCGAGATAACCGTGAACCGGAGATGGGTAACGGAGAGTTCGCGGCGAGGAAGCTCAGGCTGAATCGGAAGAAGTTTAGATGGAGTCAGCGAAAGTATCGAGTTAGGATGCTCAGGCTCAAGGAGAAGGTAGATCCCCTCGAGGGCGCCCCCATGGCCAGGGGGATAGTGATCCAGAAGGTTGGAATAGAGTCCCGTCAGCCGAACTCTGCGGTCAGGAAGGCGGTGAGAGTCCAGCTGATAAAGAACGGTAAGGTTGTCACGGCATTCCTTCCAGGAGACGGCGCATTAAACGTCGTCGACGAACACGATGAGGTGATCATAAGCGGGATAGGCGGAACTCTTGGTAGAAGCATGGGAGACCTGCCGGGAGTCAGATATAAGGTGGAGCTCGTGAATGG
The DNA here is from genome assembly GCA_002255105.1 of Candidatus Wolframiiraptor sp. EX4484-121. The sequence goes on along the minus strand of NJEK01000029.1, from coordinate 8,976 downwards.
CGTGCCGTTAAATCTCTTGGTGGTGGGGAAGGTTAAGAAGCCTAGGAGATAAGTCACAATAAATGCTCATAGAATTCCCTCGGACTCAGCTCCTCAAACTCATCTGTCTGCTGAACGATATGCTTTCTTATATCTAGGCAGAGATCGCACTTCGAGATATATCCATCCACCCTCTCCCTATATCCAAACTCCTTAACTGCGAAATCGTATAGCTCTCCCAAATTCTCCATCAACGCCCTCAGAATAGGCCTATCATCTAGGTCTATTCCATCCTCGATCAATTGATCTAGGTTTCTTGCGTCTCCGAGGGAGATTCCCCCGCAGTATCCGGTCATGTAGTTTCCGTAGTTGTCTATGTGAACGTGCCAATCCCTGAGTAAACTACTCCTACACCTCTCCTTGAGAAATCTTTGAGCCGGATACCTGCGGAAGAGATTCCTAAGCCTGTAACACGCCCTCCCCATGGGTATCAGCTCCGCGAACTCCAGCCACCTAGCCCCGCCCATCCTCAAGTATTCCTCGAAGCTCAGCCTACCCTTCAGGTTCATGCGCTTGAACAGGTGATAAAATAGTTCTTGATAAACCATCAGATTTCCTCCAAATATCTGTCCGCTTATCTCAACATCCCTCGCTATCCTCTCGAATGGAACGTGCTCGACGAGGAAGGGGTTTACGCTGACCAATATTCCGTCGAGTCCGGCATCCCTCAAGATCTCCAACCTCTCCCTGGCGGATTCGTCGTCGATGCACCAGAAGGAATTCGTCTCGACGAAGATGGAGGGTATTCCCAGATCCTTCGCCATCTCAACCCCCTTAACCAGTAGATCGAAATTCAGGAACGGCTCCCCGAGCAGGCATACATGCAGTGCCTACACTCCCCGGTGCACTTATAGGATAGGATTATTCCTGCTGAAATGGGTTTTGGTGGAAATATTCTCCTCAATCTCCTTTCATTTACCGCTTAACGGCTTATCTCATAAATTTTTAAGCGGATCCCGCTGGGTAGTATTTAATTAGCTCCTCCAAGTTAATCTAGGCATGGTCTTGGTCTCCCCATCGATAATTAAGAGGGAGGTTGAGGGCCACCCAATCTTGGAGAAGGCTCTGAGGATGTTGGAGAGGAGTCGGCAGGTTCAAGCATATCTCGCGATGGCGAACGTCATGGCAGTTCAGAGGCTACTCTACAACGATCATGGGCCAGTTCACTCAAGAATAGTGGCGGGATCAGCCCTAAACATCTTGAACATCCTCATGGATAGGGGTTTCATCCCCTCCGTCGTTAGAGATGGGGTTGGGGATGAGGAGGATTCCAGGCTCGTCGTGATGGTTGGAGCATACCTACATGACATAGGCAACGCGGTTCATAGAGAATTACACAACCTATCCGGGGTGGCCTTGGCCTCAAGATTCCTCCCAACGATGCTTAATGAGATCTATGGAGATCCCGTGAAAGCCTATAAAATAACCTCAGAGATCCTCCACTGCATATTCTCGCACGACGAGAACATCCATGCACTAAGCCTCGAGGCGGGGGTCGTCAAGATCGCGGACGGGGTGGATATGGCGGGTGGGAGGGCCAGAATACCATACAAGCATGGAAAATCGGATATACACGCCCTGTCGGCCCTCGCGATTAAGAAGGTCGAGATAGTTGAGGGAGAGCCTAATGAGAGACCTGTCAGAATAGTTGTTGACATGGAGAATGAGGCCGGAGTCTTTCAGATAGAGCAAGTGCTTGGTAAGAAGATAATGACATCCGGATTATCGAGGTTCATCGAGATAGAGGCGCTGAAGCAGGGGATGAGCTTCAAGATACTCAGATTTGATTAAAGGCTACCTTGAGGCGAGAGCTATCCTCTCAAGCTCATTCTTCTTCCTAATAGCGAAGCTCTTCGAGTCGTTTGAGGCGGCGAGGATTATCTCATCCGCCAATGCCTCGTCGGTCGTCTTCCTACTCCTGAAGCTCGCCTCCCTAGCGCCTTGAGCGATGTATCTCAGGGCCAGATCCAATCTCCTCTGAGGGGATATGTCGACGGCCTTGAAGTAGACTATTCCACCATAGCTCAGCCTCGTAACATCTTCCCTTGGAGCGGCGTTCTCCAAAGCCCTGACCAAGACCTGTATCGGATTCTGGCCCGTCCTCAGATGGATTATCTCGAGAGCGTTTCTAACGATCTTCAACGCCTTAGTCTTCTTCCCGCCATTCGGTCCAGGCCTCATGAACATGTTCGCGAGCCTCTCAACTATGTTCACCTCTGCCTTCCCAAATCGCCTATGTTCATGCCTACCTCCTGAATGAGGGATCATCGTGGGCTTGAGACAAATATATCGTTTCAGGCCCGGGTCCTTAACCTCGACATCCTCCACAGTCCACTTGCCGAATATCTTGAACTTCTTAAGGAGCTCTTTCGGGACCTCACTCATCTCAACGGACCGTTGATTAAGCTCTCTTTAACCATTACCTTCTAGGCAGGGCTGGAAATGTGGATGGGTTTATTAGCCTCAGACCCCAACTCCCCTGCACCGCCGAGCAAAAACCATTATCTAACATGCGTTAATGAGCTAAAGCCCTTTCCACGCGTCGACCCCCTCTATCTAATCTATCGGTAAATACAGCTTGTTCACAAATCTTATCTTCAAAAACTGGGCTAATGCATTTAATTGCTTGACCCAATCTCCATAACAGATTACCTTATGCTCGCAATAGAAGTTTCTCTTAAACTCCTCAGGGTCTCCCACCAACTTCAGTACCGCTTTAGTCCTACAACCCCACTCATGTTTAAGGCTTCCGAGAAGATCGGTCTTAACCGCCAGTAAATTATATCCATCAAACCTCGTGCTTATGGGAGTAAACACGTAGCTTATTGCCTTCACCGTGCATGTTCCGATAAGCTTTAAGACGGTTACCTCTCCAGGGCTCATCTCAACCTCGAACCCAACATCTCTCCAACTTTCGGTATGAGTTCTTATTAGATATGGGAATGGCTCTTCATCATATCCCAGCATCTTCGTCGCGCTCGTGCAGTGAGCTATTATAACAACATTCTTTTCCTCGTCTAGAACCGGGTCGCCCATATAGACAGGCCTCTCCGCCACCACATGACCTATGATCATCGTGATTAGGGCGTCGACATCGGCCTCACATGCTGAAGGAATGCCCTCATCGTTAAGCTTTGAGATCGCTAGGCATGGGGATGCGGGAAGCATTCGAGCTCTAATATAAGATAGGCAATCTATTGTGAAGGCGTTACAATCATGCTTATTCAGCAAATCCTTTATCGCCAGATACATTCTGGCGGCTTTTAAGACATCGTCTCTGGACGGTTCCTTTAAGCCCTTAGACTTACTGATAACCTCGTCGGCGATCTTCTCAGCATCTCTAACCTGGACGTTATTATATGCCTCTACGAGCTCCTTCGACGTTATCCTCTTAAATTCTATTCCAAAGATCTCTTTAACTCTCCTGAAGTAGGATGGCCCGGTCCATCTAGAGTCCCTCAATCTCGGATCCACGTACTCTCTGGGATACTCGTAGTCTTTCACGAGCAATACTCTTATCGACTTCATCCTCGCGACCGCGCGCATTGCCTCTAGGGCTGGAATTATATCCTCGATTCTATTGGAGTTTATTACGACGACCTTCCCCATCCTTGAGAGGACGCTCCCCATATCCCAATAGGTGCTAAACGGCTTACTATACACTATCATGGGCTTATTCAGGTCGGCGAACTGTATGAGGGGTGGATGCGGCGTTAAGTTACTGTCGGCAAACTCTTGGGTTAACGGTATCGTTAGCAGCCCATCCGCATCCTCCAGCTCGGGTAATAACCTCTCAGCGTCGAACTCGGATGTAACCAGATCCCATCCATAGAATTCGATGTTCTTCAATTTTTTCTGAAGCTTCAACAACTCTCCTTTAAGCCTCTCTGCCTCGGAATCTATGTCGAAGAGATGATGCGGCCATCCGGCATCCATATCCCTGTGACCTATAAAAATCACTCGAACCCTACATACGCGTTCTCTCCAACTCATAGCATAACGCCGTAACGTGTTTAGAGCCTCTTCGTATATAAGTATTAGCAGAGACGGCGTATCCGCGTTAGAGGCGCATGATTCAGAACTTAATAGCGATCTAGAAATGTCTACGCTCCCGGGCTTATGAGGTACTCGTCCAGATCTCTCAGGTAGGGTCTCATCCATCCACCGGAAGGATCGTCGGTGATGGAAGAGGCAAAATTAAATGATCTCTTTCTATCGATGATGCGACCCTTCTATCCCGGCATAATCCGAGCCTCATATGCCGGAGATCCTGAGGCCAACTAGCCTCGGCCTTAGCGTCAACTCTCGTTGGGATCCGCATCAGCCGCGTTTGATAGTTGCGCCGAGACCTTGGATTCTGGTAAAGGTTAAAGCCTTGAAGACGATCTGCGAGACAATAATATATATAATCCCGGGTAACCAATATTTTCGAGCAGTGGGAGAGGTGTTCTAGATGTCTGCTAAGCCCCACCTGAACCTGATAGTTGTCGGCCACGTCGATCATGGCAAATCCACGACCATGGGCCACTTCCTGACAAAGCTCGGAGTAGTCGATCAGAGGATTATCCAGCAGTATGAGGAGGAGGCCAAGAGGCTTGGGAAGGAGAGCTTCAAGTACGCCTGGATCCTCGACCGGATCAAGGAGGAGCGTGAGCGTGGGCTGACGATAGACCTAGCTTTCCAGAAATTCGAGACCAAGAAATACTACTTCACCCTAATCGACGCACCTGGACACAGAGACTTCGTCAAGAACATGATCACCGGGGCTAGTCAGGCTGATGCGGCGATCCTCGTCGTATCGGCGAAGAAGGGGGAGTATGAGGTTGGGATAGCTCCGGGCGGACAGGCGAGGGAGCACGCCTTCCTATGCTTCATGCTCGGCATAAGGCAGCTAATAGTCCTGATCAACAAGATGGACGATCCGACGGTTAATTGGAGTAAGGAGAGATATGAGGAAGTCAAGCAGGGTGTGAGCGATCTCCTCAAGCGTATAGGCTTCGACGTCTCAAAGATCCCGTTCATCCCCGTCTCGGGCTGGACGGGGGACAACCTGCTCGAGAAGAGCGATAGGATGCCATGGTATGATGGCCCAACCCTCCTCGAAGCCCTCGACATGTTCGAGGAGCCTCCGAAGCCGATTGACAGGCCTCTGAGGATCCCGATCCAAGGAGTTTACTCGATCAGGGGCGTTGGGACGGTTCCGGTCGGAAGGGTTGAGACGGGGGTTCTGAAGCCAGGAGATACGATAATAATAATGCCTCCGGGGATAAAATCTGAGGTCAAGAGTATAGAGATGCATCACCAGCCCCTCGAGAAGGCGATCCCAGGAGACAATATAGGATTCGCCTTGAAGGGTGTTGAGCGGAGCCAGCTTAAGCGTGGAATGGTCGTGAGCCATCCAGATAATCCATGCAGCGTGGCCAAGGAGTTCATAGCCCAGATAATCGTGATCTACCATCCAACGGCCATAGCGGCAGGCTACACCCCGGTCATGCACATCCATACAGCCCAAACCGCGACAAAGTTCGTCGAGCTCATAGCTAAGATGGATCCGAGGACCGGCCAGGTGGTCGAGAAGAATCCATCATTCCTGAAGACTGGGGATGTCGCCCTAGTGAGGCTTAGGCCGCTTCAGCCAGTCGCGTTGGAACCGTATTCAGAGTTCCCGGAGCTCGGTAGGTTCGCGATACCTCCAATACCTAGAGGTTGAAGGGAGTCGAGGGATTGAATATAGTCGTAAAGATAGGTGGACATTTAATCTCCACGAGGAATGGAATAAACATAGATCTGCTCAAGAAATACTCTAAACTCTTCTCGGAGATCTATGACGGCGGACGATGGTGTGTAGTCGTTGGAGGGGGGGAGGAGGCGAGAAGATATGTTGAGGCCGCCAGAGATCTTGGGATAAACGAGTCCATCTGCGACCTAATAGCCGTGAAGGTGACTAGGATAAACGCCCTCCTCCTCGCATCCATACTGGGGGAGAGAGCGGTTCAAAGGATACCTGAAAGCCTTGAAGAACTGATCCAATACTCGTCTAGGGGTAGGATCGTCGTCATGGGGGGGCTTCAGCCAGGCCAATCCACGATCGCCGTCTCAGCCTTGGCCGCCGAGGCGATAAATGCGGATAAGCTCATAGTCGCAACCGATGTCGACGGAATTTATACGGATGACCCGAAGCTGAATCCGGAGGCGAGGCTTCTGGAGGAGGTTTCATTAGGCCAGCTCATGAAGATAGTTGAGAAGACCTCCCATAGGGCTGGAGAGTACAAGCTCATGGATATGGTGGCCTATAAGGTCCTATCGAGGAGCCCCATCCAAACAATATACCTAAATGGGATGAATCCGGAGAACGTTCGAAAGGCGATCGTTGGAGAGAGGATAGGAACCCTGATAAAACGAGAATAAGGCTTATCAAAACCCACGTCCATAAACAAGACTGGAGGCGGGGGTAGCCAAGCCTGGTCAAAGGCGCAGGGCTCAGGATCCATGAAAAACGGATGAGAGCCCCTGTCCCATAGGGGTTCGTGGGTTCGAATCCCACCCCCCGCAATAATTCAGGAAATACTGAGGCGATTAATTGCATGTCTCTAATGCCTTTTCTAGCCGTTTCTTAACCCGATATTTGACTACTCTCAAGTGATTCGGATTAACATCTAATCCATGCAGTTTGTCTAGGAGGATCTTACGCTCCCATTTGGTCAGCATTATTACTACCATCAGTCACCACTCCTATAAGGGTTACTGTCAGCAGTTCTAACCGGTATAGTATTTTATTATCCTCCTACATCCAGATGCCAGCATTATATTCCTATAGCCTTTAGCCCTCCTAAGATTAACAAAGATCGCATCTAAAGCCGTTATCTTCTTAACCAGCATCTGAGGATTAGGAGTCGTTAAGATCGAGGGGAGTAAGATAAGATATTAGAGCGTAAGCTTTGGGAGAGAGTAGAGTGGTATAGGAAGCTTGGATATAAAGTGGAAATCTTATAAGTAAGAAGTTGATAATAATCCATAATTATTGGTCAAAGAAATACAAAGAAGCATCTGAAAAATATGACGAAGCTATGAAGAAGATGAAAGAATATGAAGCCAAGATAAGTCCGCTCGAAAGTAAAATCTCGGCTTTGAATCAGAGCTTGGCTGAGAAGCAAGCAGAAGTAGCTAGACTTGAGGAAAGGGTGGAGGATTTAAGCCAAACTTTAAAATATGAAGATGAGCTTGAAGCTGAGTCTACCTCTGCTCTAGCTATTTACAAGCAGCAGATGGAGGAAGCAATAGAAGGATTGAAAAGAACGATTGAAAAGTATAGCCCTTTACTAGGAGAGGATAGAGTTAGGTTTGAATCTGAAAGTCTGAAAGTTCTAGAAGACTTGCACATAACTAAGGATAAATTGATTAAAGCTATGAAGTATTTTCCTTTAATAAAAAACTTGAGCTGGCAACCTACTAAAGTTATAAACGACAAGATATATGACATTAAAGTTTCTTTAGAAGTAATCTCTCCTCTAAACACTTTAAGCCAAGTTGTAGTTAAGCTTATTCCAGTCGAGTATGAATACTTTATTACTCGATATGGGATGCGCAGGGAAGATTATCCTAAAGTATTTCCACCTGAGCAAACTAGAAGTGTTAAACTTCAACCTAAGGGATTAGAGGGAGAGCTTTTTGAAGTTGAATTCAAAGGGCTGAAAGGTGGAAGAGAATACTTTATTAGTGCTGAAGTTAGAGATAGAGCTGGACAGATTAAAACTGAACATGTAAAAACTCCTTACATGAGGGAGTTTGAGAATTTTGGAAGACAGCTATATAAGAAGGGAATAATTATAAGTGCAGTCTACGAGCCAAGATATTATCCTTGGCAAGAAGGTAAGTTGCCTAATGATTTTCCTTTATTAGGCAAGTATGATGCATTAGACAATATAGTTCAGTGGAAGCATATTGATTGGGCAGGTTACGCAGGAATTAATGTTTTTTATGCAGACGGCGGATTTTGGGAAAAATGGAAGGTTGATGGCTATGAAGGAAGAATAATTAAAGGGTTAATGGACAAAGGAATGAAGTGTGCGGTATTGTGGGGATGGGACTGGAGTGAATATTTTAGGAGAGGAACAAAGGATCCTAAATTACCAGATTGGATAATAGATATGAGTGATTTTAGCAATTTAAATTCATGGAAGAAAATTACCGAACCTATATCAAGAGCCGATTTTTTAATCACCCAAACTATCATAAACAAAACGAAAGGCCTGTAGTATTTTTATACGATGAGATAGCTTTGATAAATGAAACCCAAGCTATAAAGATTTTTACAAATATGTTTGAAAAAACATATAGAGAGAACTTATTTTTAATAGCCGATTCTTTGTTTAGAATTCCTTCATCGCCTGCTGGAGAGGTCGAGAAATATTTCTTGAGTAAGAAGGACATTTCCTTATTCAATTCTTTAACAGGGTTTCTAGGATTCTTTTCCCCGCTGCTAGAAGAAAAATATGTGTTAAACTATAATCATTATTTTGTTAATCACTTAAAGTCTTGGAGAGAGTTTGCTAGATTAAATAAAAAATTTTTCACATTCACAGTTATACCCGGGTTCAGTTATATTGATAAAGAAGGGTCTAAGCTCCCAAGATCTGCACAAGAGTTTGAAAGACGAATAAAGATAATACTTCATTTATTAAGTGATCAAAGATACCGTGAAATAAGGATAGATACTTGGAATGATTTTGGTGAAAATACTTACGTTGAGCCATCAAGAAAAGAAGGATTTTCATATCTAAACGTTTTAAGAGAAACTTTAGACTTATACGCATCGAGAGTCAGAGAACTATAATTATTACTTCCGTTTATTCATTTGTTGTCTGTATATCCATTTCTTCAATTCCTCTAACTTCCTCTTCTCCACCTCTGTTAGCTTCTCCCTGTAAACTCCTATTC
>NJEK01000028.1 GCA_002255105.1 Candidatus Wolframiiraptor sp. EX4484-121 | reverse complement strand
CTCGGCAAGTTTTTGGCATGGCAGGCCACGAAGACCTTGATCGGAGCAATACTACTCTCAAACGCTATCTTCGGGATGGGCGTTATCGCTGCTTTAAGCGGGTTGGATTTCGGATTAACCAATATACCGAGGGTAATGAGTCTATCATTCATCCCGGCAAGCATCAATGACATAGCTCCGGCGATGACTGTGATCTCATCAATCCCGGCTCTAACGATTCTACTCCCACCGCTTCTCTCGGCGTTCGGGCTTAGACTGATACTCTTAGTAGGCTTAACCATGCTCGTCAAGGCAGCCTCGGAGTCTATCATGAACTATCTGAAGACGGGGATTATCAGGATCCCGGTAGAGGTCATCGAAACATTGATAGCGATAGGCGTCGCGTGGACCGGATTCAACCTATTCTTCCCAAACTACATAAACTACAACACCAAGATCTTCATAATCGGAGCCTTCATAATCTCAGCGATAATGCTCCTATTCGTGTATCTCGACAGGACCAAAACAGGATTCATCTACGCGTATACGATTAAGGCTGGAGCAATAATCCTAATACTCTTGGCGGTGTTCGCTATAGCGTCGATCCAAAATAGCATAGCTGATGCCAGGAGGGTTGAGTGGCTCGGCCCATATGTAAAACAGGAGATAGCCGTGAACAGATATCTCGCAGATATAGATGATGTCAAGATTTTTATCTATAATTTTACCGCGAAATCTAATGTATTAAACTCGTCTCAGCTCTCAAGGATTCATAGGGATCTTCAGACGGTTAGGCTTTGGGACTGGGACGCGGCCTTCACGAAGCTCAAGCCTGAGATAGGGCTGATACCGTATATAGACTTCGAGGACTCGGATATCCTCCGATTTAGGAATAGGCTTTATTGGAGTGCGTCCATGAAACCGGTCTTGCCGAGAGGCATCCCTCCCTCCGACATCTGGTATAACGAACACCTCGTATACACCCATGTCCCCAGCGGATTCCTATTACTCGACGCGAACAATGGAACGGTGATAAATCCATCGACATTCTTCAAGCAGAGGAGGATCTACTACGGTGAGGGAGGATTATTCGACACCACCTGGGCCGCAATCATCTTGGGGAAGGAGAGGAGCGATGAGGTGACCGGAGTCGGCTATCATGGAAATGGGGGAGTGATCATCTCGCCCCCGACGACCTGGCTCTTCGACGTTACCTTCCTCCTCTCATATCCCGATAAACATGTTAGGGTGATCAGGTATAGAGATGTATATGATAGGATGGAGCTGATCCTCCCCTACTTCACCTATATCTGGAGAGGTAGATATGTCGACATGTTCCCCGTAACCGATGGAAACAGGACTTATTGGCTCATGCCCCTTATAATAAGACTCGGAACAAGTATGGTTCCATGGAGCAAGGACCACGAGCTCGTCCGATTCATAGGATATTCCCTGATAGACGTCTACGATGGGGAGATAAAATTGTTGATAATAGGAGATGATTTCGTCAGCGAGCTCATAAGGAGAGCCTATCCAGACCTCTTGATCGAGGAATTTCCAGACTGGCTCAAGCATCAGACGAGATTTCCCGAGGAAGTCTTTGAGTATCAGGTCGAGATGTTCAACACATATCACGTCGAGGATCCCGCAACCTTCATCCAAGCGAGGGAATTCTATGAGATACCGAAAGGGGTTCACGTATACTACATTATTGCCCAGCCCCCGAGATTTGAGAGACCTGAGTTCATCGGGCTCCTGTCGCTTCAGCTGAGAGGCTCCCCTGGAAGGAATTTGGCCGGATTCATGGTCGTCAGGAACGATTACCCAAACCTCGGGGAGAAGATCTTCTATAGGGTTCCAATAGGATCTGAGGTGAAGCTTCTAGGCCCATCCGCCGCGAGGGAGGCGTTGGAGAGGTTCGCTGAGTTTAGGAAACTTAGAACCCTCTTGGAGAACCCTAGGATAGGTGAGACGATCCTCTATCAGATAGGAGACTACCTCGTCTACGTGATCCCGGTCTATACGTCCCCCGCCGGAGGAGTTGTGGCCCAGCTCGGAACCATAGCGACGGTTGGCGCCGAGTTCACCGGAAAATACTTCATAGGCTTGGGATCAACGCCTGAGGAGTCCTTCAACTCCTTTTTGAGAAGCCTGGGCGGAGCCGCTCCCACGATTACTGGAATCGATCTCTATAACCTCACCATGAGCATCTTGAGGGACTTTAAGCTCAGAATAATGTATCCGGAGAAGATAAACGCCGATCTGATCTTCCTGGAGGGAAACATCACCTACAGGTCTCTAAAGCTCCTCAGAGAGGATCTAAGCAAGTTCATAAGCACGTGGGTTACCGGAAGGGGGTTGGATAGGGTGCTGGTCTGGAGGCTCAACAACACGGTCAACGTCGGCTCGATATTCTCGGAGGAGGGGGTCGTGGAACTACACTATATCAGGATCGTGGGCGGCTAATTTTTAAAAGATCCCTAGAAGCTGAGAGTATTGAGAGGGCGTGAAGGGGGAAGGCGGCGTCGAGGAGACCTCGAAACTCATCTTAGGAATACTTGCAATCCTACTACTGCTCATACTCTTCTCCCTGATACTGAGGCTTGGGAAGGGAATTCTGGGATTAATCCTGATAGGGGTCATAGCCTTGCTCGGAGTCTACTGGTTTAAGGAGGTCAAGAAGGCATTAAAGAGCTACAGACCTAAGATCGAATACCCGCTCGAATTGATCGAGGATGGAGACACGCTCACCCTCACAGCCCAGGTCCCGGGGCCGGAGGAGGAGGTCTCCGTTAAGATCTCGGATAGGAAGCTCTTGATAAGGGGTGGGAGGGGATTTAAGAGGATAGTTAAGCTCCCATATCCGGTCAGGATCTTGAAGAGATCTTATGTTAACGGAATCCTCCACCTCGAGTTCATCAGGGAGCGGCAGGTGGTAAATAGGAGAAGCTAGCTAAAGCTCATCTAGAATCGACGCCAATAGGATCGGGAATATTATTGTGGCATCTCCATGAACGGTGACCTTCTTTGCGTCAGGCTTGACCTTACCCCATGAGATGGCCTCGCTGACCAGCGCCCCGCTCAGGCTCCCATCATACTCGCACGCGGTCGTGATGTAGATCGCGTAATCCAATCCATCCCTGAATTGATTCCACCAGAGGGTGTGGTGCTTCGATATCCCTCCGCCTATCATGACGGCCCCGGTCCTCTCGGCCTTAAACACGATCTCGGATAACCTCTCGCAGTCCCTGAATAGGTTTAGCTTGAAGTCCCTCCTCCTCTGCTGGAATAACCAGACCTGGGTTCCGACGGCTCCGTCCATTATCCCGGGAACGAATACTTCGATTCCATTCCTCGCTGCTTGATGGAGTATGCTGTTTTCATCTTCAAGCCTCTCACCTAAGATCCTCGAAACCTCATAGCTCCCGACCTCCCTGACGCCATTTGAGTAAGCCTCCTCCAAGCATTCTTGGACGAACTTCTCGATCGTAGGCCCATAGGATTTGAGCGGGATGACAACGCTTCCAAGCCTATGGTATCCATCTCTCCTAAGCTCCGCGTCGTCGAGCCTGAAGTCGCCGTTATAGTATTCGCTGAGGGATCTCGCTATATCGTGGTCGAGGGCCCCGCATGTTGTTATGATTGCGTGGAAAAGCCTACGCCTAACCGCCTCCGCTACAATTCCCCTAAACCCGGTCGAGATTGGGGCGGCCACGAATGATAGGAATCTGAAGCATTCGCCGTCCCTCAGCATCTCTAAGAAGATCCTTGAGGCGATTCCGAGGTATCTCGCGCCGAATCCCCCGGACTCCTCAAACTGCTCCAGCAGCTCCGAGACCCTCATCCCGGGCCATAGCTTGATGTCCTTGACCGGGATCATGGATAAAGATTGTCGATGGCTCGTATTAAGGGATCATTCCTGAAGTCCTCTAAGCCTCTCAACCAACTCGTCGACGCTCCTAACCATGCTTAAGGCGAAGCATATATCCTCAAGCCTCGCGAGCTCGATTGCGAGCGAGTCCACGTGATCTCTATCCACAGGCCCGTGGATCACTATCGCCTTCGGCTTCACCGGATACAGTCTCGCCGCCACCATCGGAGATCTCCCCCTGCTCACCCTCGTGAATATCATGGCCCTCATCGGATTTTTCCCGAAGAGGTATAGGAAGTCAAGCGCCTCTAGGGATCTTATGGCCCTCAAGCTATCTATCACGGTGTATCCATAGAGCGGGGAGTTCACCCACTTCTCCCCAACCAAGATCTCCGCATCGAGTAGGTTTATCAGCTCCCTAACGCTCCTCGGGGACTCGAACTCGGCCATATCTATGACCGCTGAACTCAGATCTCTGTGAAGCATCGAGTATCTCCTGACATTCGCTCCACCCCTCCTCATATCCGCCTCGATCAGGGCCGTCACGAACCTCCTCACAAAGTTGGTCCCAGGAGATTTCCTCCTATTGTTCTCGTAGTCGCTTAGAACTGAGGGGGAGATCCCCATCAACTTCGCCACCTCGCTTTGAGTTAGGTTGAATAGGGTTCTCCACTTCCTCATCACGGTTCCGGGGTTTAGGGATAGGATTATCTCCCCCGCGATCTTGCTCATCAGCGCCTCCCTCATCCCGATGTCGCCGCTCATTAACATATTTAGATCGACAGCCATAGGACTTGAACATTTCTGAGAGTTCACTTATATTCGAGTCCGTCCAATGATTATCGGGGACGGCTGAGCGGGGATTGGAGAATGGCCGACCGATTCTGGGTCAAGCTACATCATTCAAAGGTCGGTGAGACCATTCTCGCCGTATGCGACGAGGAGCTACTAGGCAAGAGGCTTAAGCTGAACGAGGAGCTGTCGATCGAGGTCAGCAAATCCTTCTATGGAGGAGTCTTAATAGCGAGCGATGATCTCGATAAGTATCTCAAGCAGGCGACGATCGTGAACATGCTTGGGGAGAGAGCTGTCTCGTACGCCGTGAGAAGGGGCTTCGCAGTCGAGAAGACCGTCATAAAGGTCGGCGGAATCCCGCACATCCAACTATATCTCTAAACTCCAAGCGCCCTCGATATGGTCATCATCTCAGGCCCGGTTGTGACCGATCCTATGACCGCCCCCTTGCTGTTAGCTATGATCCCGCTCCTAACGAACTTCACCCCATCGTTGACGGTTCCCGGGAGGATCGTCACCTTGAAGATCTCGCTCAGCCACCTCTCCTCATCCTCAGAAACCCCAGCGTACACGAGACCGCCCTCATTCGTCACTATCGCCAATGATCCGACATAACTTCTATTCGCTATCCTGCCCTTAACTACCTCTACTCCGAGGATATCTTGAATCAGCTTCTCAGCCTTCCTCGGGAGGATGCTGCTTATGAGGGCGGCCTTGTCGTTGGCTAGGATGAGGTTTCCAACCGCAGTATACTTGCTCTCTAAAACCCCTATGTTGATGTCGCCCGCAGATCTCCTTATCTTCTCCACCTCCTCATCCAAAACCATCCTCGACAAAATCAAACCATTACTATTGCCGGCGGCCATGGTTGACAGGAGTATCGAGCCTGCGAGGGTCGTCGGGATCACCTTCACCTCGAGAACCTCTTGGATTAGCCTCTTCTGCCTAAGCTTGAGCCTCGGGGGAACTAGACATATATCCTCCGTTGGAACAGCGAACAAGCCTATCTCAGCCGATCCAAAGAAGGTCTCAAGATATATTCCACGCGACCTCGTCGAAGTCTTGCCCATCCTCACACCTCATTAAATCACGACTCAAATCGCCGAACCACATTCACGTAGGCTCTTGAGATCGAGTATATGTCTTCCATCACCAATCCGAGGTCTAGGAGCTTGTTAACCGAGTCCAGCGCCCTTCGAACCGAGTAGAAGTCGGGGGCGGCTCTACCAGCTTCAACCAGCAATGAGAGATTATCGACCCCCAGATCTCCCGCGAGGGTTATCAGGAGTCCGGCGGCTCCAATTATCTGGCCGTCATAAACCTCCGCGTCGATCCGCTTCAGCGCAGACGTAATCGTTTCACGCCTCGTCGAGGACACGTAGACCTTCCGCTCCTCGGATACATCCTCCTTACCGTATCCTCCGAGAGTTAGGATGAGATTCGCCCCGATCTCCAGGCTCACCTTAAGGATCTTATCGCAGAACTCGTGTTGACCATAGTAGGATGAGGGCTGAGAGTTTCCGTAGAGGAGGAGTAGGGGTCTGGGCTTCTCGACATAATATAGGTCCGCGAAGCTCGGGATGAGCCTGCCGTCCCTAACGTATCCAGCCGTTGGGAAATAGGGTGAGTAGAATCTGCAGATCCTCCTTCCGCCCAGCTTCTCGAGTAGGTAGGCGACCGCCCCCTTGGCGACCAAGCCCACCCCCGGAAGCCCCTCGATCAGGGTGGATCCCGGGGCCTTGAGATCCCTTAAGCCCGGCTCGAACACTATCTCGGTCTCCATCAACTCGCTTCTAAGCCATCCAAATCCACCAACCTAATTAGTCTTACTTGATCTTCAGGAAGATTTGTTAAATGCCTCTCTAAGGGGCTGATTGGATGTTCGAGATCTTGGCCGGAGACCTGCTCGGGAGGATCGGGAGGCTTAAGGTCGGAAGCAGGCGGGCCGAGACCCCTCTATTCCTCCCGGTAATAAACCCAGTAACCCAATCGATCTCGGCCAGGTGGATGGAGGAGAACCTGGGGGCCGAAGCCGTGATAACGAACGCGTACATAATTTTCAAGAGGCTTGGAGAGAGGGCGATTGAAGAGGGAGTCCATAAGATGCTGGACTTCGACGGGATCGTAATGACCGACAGCGGCGGATACCAGGTCTTGGAGTACGGTGATGTCGAGGCGAGCCCCGAGGAGATCGCCCTATTCGAGGAGGAGATTGGAACGGACATCGCGGTCCCGCTCGACGTACCGACCGGGGTCTGTGGGAGGGAGAGGGCCGAGGAGACCGTTGAAAAGACCTTGAAGAATCTGGAGAGGACCTTGAATGCCTTGAGGGAGAGGGGTGTTAGGAGAGCCCTTTGGGCCGCCCCGATTCAGGGCGGAACCCATCTAGACCTGCTTCAGAGATGCGCCGAGCAGGAGAGGGGGATGGGTTTTGATCTCTACGCCCTCGGGAGCCCGACCCCCCTGATGGAGGGCTATAGGTTTGAGAAGCTCTTCGAGATGATTTATGTGGTTAGGAGGATTATAGGGTTTGGGAGGCCATTACATCTATTCGGGGCAGGCCATCCAATGATCTTCCCATTCATAGTCGCCTTGGGGGTGGATATGCACACAACCTCTATGCATGCTTCAGGGAGATCCGGGAGATCAAGCAGGCGATCAGGGATGGTAGGCTGATGGAGTTGCTTGAGATGAGGGCTAGGAGTCATCCAAGACTCTATCAAGCATTCAGGTGGATCATGGAGAACGAGGAGTTATTGAAGCTCATGGAGGATAACACACCTCTATCGAGTAGGCGTGGGATAAACCTGTTCGATGAGCTCAGCTTGAGGAGGCCGAGGATCAGGAGGGCTAGGAGGAGGCTCATGGAGAGATACTTCAAGCAGCCAGGCCATGAAAAACATCTAGTCCTGTTACCGTTCAATAGGGGGATGAGCTTCGAGAAGCTTAAGACGATTGTTGGGGAGGAGGTGTTTGAGGTCGCCCGCTATGGAACCCCCTACGGCCTCATCCCAGACCAGCTTAGATACACCTACCCATTCTCCCAGACAAACTATCCGAGGAAGCTGATCGAGGAGGTATCCGATGACTTGGTCGAGCTCATGGTCGAGCAGATCAGGGCGGGAGGCTACGAGAGGATCCACATAGTCGGCTCCAGATCGAGGTATCTGAGAGACCTGGCCTCAAAGCTCCATGAAGCCCTCCATAAATTGGGGATATGCTCAAACCTAATCGACTGGAATTGATGGGAGGAAACAAATATATCTGCATCAGATCATCATCGAGCGAGATGAGCGAGGAGAAGAAGGGCAGAGAGATCGCGGGCCTAATCTTCGTCGCATGCATGTTCATCGGCGCGGGGATAGGCCTGCTCTTCGGGAGGCCGGATGTTGGTGGGGCCGTAGGGATGGGGGTGGGCTTCCTCCTAATGGGAGTTCTCAGGGTTAAGAGGGTTAAGCCGTCAGAGGCGACTATAAGCCTGCCGAGGAGCTTCGGTCAAGCAGCCCTATGCTTGGTGGGCGCTTTGATGATAGTCTTAGGCCTCTTCATACTCTATCGCCCAGAACTCATATACCCATATCTGGTCGGCGTGGGAGTCATCATTATAGGAGTTTTGATGATCTTGGCAGGCTTGATCGGAATCAGATTAAAGACTTGAGAAGGGAGGCTTAAGGGGATAATCTTTATCATATCAGCCGATGCTCATGAATTGAGCCCTAGAGCGTGATATAGGTTGAGGCTTAGATTCCTCGGAGCGATGGGCGAGGTGGGCAGGGCCGCGATCCTAGTCGAGACTAGGGAGGCTCGAATCCTCCTAGACTACGGCGTGAAGCTCTCGGAGCCCGAGCCCCTCTTCCCAGCCCACGTCGCGACGAGAGACTTAGACGCCGTGATAATCTCCCACGCGCACCTGGATCATAGTGGAGCCGTCCCCCTCTTCATGCTCGATGGAGACGTTAAGGTCTATGCAACCGACATGACCTTCAAGCTCTGCGACATCCTCCTAAGAGACTTCCTGAAGCTAAGCGGATACTATATCCCATATGAGGTTCTCGAGGTAGAGGAGCTCCTGAGGAGGGGGATTAGGGTTGGGTATGGGGAGACGGTTAGGGTCAAGGACGCCGAGATAACCTTCCTAAACGCCGGCCACATCCCGGGAAGCCTCCAAGTCCTCATAAACGCCGATAAGACCGTGCTCTACACCGGAGACTACTCCCTCAAGAAGACGAGGCTCTTGAGGGGTTTGGAGCCGGCTCCAAGGGACGTTGACGCCGTGATCACCGAGTCCACCTACGCCCTCCTAGAGCATCCTGACAGGCGGGAGCTTGAGAGGAGGTTCGTCTCAAGCGTTAGGGAGGTCGTCGAGTCGGGTGGGAAGGTTCTAGTCCCAGCCTTCGCGGTCTCAAGATCGCAGGAGATAATGTGCGTCCTGGAGGCATATAATTTCAGGGAGTTCACGGCCTTGGATGGGATGGCCGTAAGAGTCCTAGACCTATTCCTTGAAAACCGCGAATACATAGATGGATACCAGCTCCTATACTCCGCATCCAAGCACATAACCAGGATAACCGATAGGAGGAAGAGGAAGCGGGCGGCGGAGAGGCCCGGGGTGATCATAAGCCCGGCTGGGATGCTTAAGGGAGGGCCTGCGGTATTCTACGCCGAGAGGTTTGCAGAAGACCCCTACTCAGCCATATTCCTCGTGAGCTTCCAGATCCCCGGAACCCCTGGGGCGAGGCTCCTAGAGGAGGGAAAGCTGGTCCACGGCGGGGTGGATGTTAAGGTGAAGGCCAGGGTCGAGCAATTCCTCTTCAGCGCCCACTCGGGGAGAAGCGAGCTTAGAGAGTATCTGAGGCGATTTAACCCCGAGGCCAAGATATTCGTGGTCCACGGCGAGCCCGATCCATGCAAGGATTTGGCGATCACAGCTCTAAAATGGGCGGCCGTCGTCTAGCCTGGAAGGACACTGGCCTTCCGAGCCAGTGATCCCGGGTTCAAATCCCGGCGGCCGCATCATAAATCAACCAAAAACTGTTCTCAAGAGCTTTTAGAGGTGGCCCGCTCCAATTCTAAGCTCGTTGCCGAGAATTGCTTGAGCTTGGTCTCGAAGGGATAGATGAGTTCACGAGCTGGTTATATTGACATGGATTCGAGACCGCTTAAAGAAAGGATAAATAATATTGTATGTGAGCGGAATTTGCGATGGTCAAATCATTGGTCGTGATTCCGGATAGATGTATGGGCTGCCATCTCTGCGAACTCGCCTGCTCGCAGAAACATTATGGCGTGATGAGCATCGAGAGGTCGAGGATCCACGTAGTCAGACTGCGCCACCAGCCCGTCGACGCGCCGATCTTCTGCCTCCAATGCGGGTTATGCATGGCCTCCTGCCCGGTGAACGCCATCGAGAGAGATCCGAAGACGGGGGCGATGGTTGTTCGGGAGGAGAGGTGCGTCGGCTGCGGAAACTGCGTCCACACATGCCCCTTCGGCGCCGCGTCGCTGGACCCGGCCACGGGGAAAGCCCTGATCTGCGACCTCTGCGGGGGAGATCCCGCATGCGTTAATGCTTGAGGCGGGGATCGATCCCCTAAGCCCCGACAACCTCCTGATAGCCGCGACGGGGCCGTTGACCGGGACCCTATGCCCATCCTCCGGGAGCGTAGAGTTCTGCTTTAAGTCCCCTCTAACGGGGATCTTCGGCGAGTCGAGGGCGGGCGGAAGCTTTGGCCCGAGGCTGAAGTTCGCCGGATACGATCTCATAGTGGTGAGGGGGAGATCTGAGAAGCCGGTCTACCTCCACATCAGAGATCGATATGCCGAGCTTAGGGATGCATCGCACCTATGGGGAAAGAACGTCCATGAGGCGACCGACATCCTCCTAAGAGATCTGGCCGAGCCCGACGCATCGGTCGCGTGCATAGGCCAAGCCGGTGAGAACCTGGTTAGGTTCGCCTCGATAATGGTGGATTATGATAGGGCCGCTGGGAGATGCGGCGGGGGAGCGGTTATGGGCGCTAAGAGGCTTAAGGCCGTCGTGGTCGACGGGCATGGGGAGATCTCGGCCGCAAAGCCCGACGAGTTCTTTGATGCAGCCCTAGAGGCCATAAACGTCGTAAAGGCTAGGGCGGATAAGGGCATGGGGAGGTATGGAACCCTAGGCGGACTCATACGCTTAAACGAGTCCGGAGCTCTTCCAACCAGAAACTTCAAGACATGCTACTTTGAGGAGGCTGAGAAGGTATCCGGCCAAACCCTCTCGGAGAAGTATTTGATCAAGAAGAGAGCCTGTTTCGGATGCCCAATAGGCTGCGGAAGATATATCCAGGTTCCGGCCGGAGATTACCGAACACCTCCCCACGAGGGGGCGGAGTACGAGACGGTCGACATGCTCGGAGTCCAATCCATGATAGGAGATCTCGAGGCGATAATCAAGGCGGGATATCTCTGCAACATCTACGGCCTCGACACGATCTCGGCCGGAAACGTGATAGCGTTCGCCATCGAGGCGTATGAGAGGGGGATAATCACCGAGGAGGACGCGGGTGGGATTAGGTTGAGGTGGGGCGATCCGGGGGTAACTCTAGCCCTGATCGAGAAGATCGTGAAAAAGGAGGGTATAGGGAGGTTGTTGGCCGAGGGGGTTAAGAGGGCTTCGGAAAAGCTCGGCAAGGGATCCGAGGA
This sequence comes from Candidatus Wolframiiraptor sp. EX4484-121, assembly GCA_002255105.1. Next base: position 9,148 of record NJEK01000028.1, on the reverse strand, counting down.
ATTCGCGTGCCATGGAAAGGGCTTGGAGATCCCAGCCCACGACCCCCGCGGGACATCGAAGTCGCTGGCAATTCAATACGCCGTCGGAAATCCGAGGGGGGCGTGTCACATCGAGCCCATCTGGTCGCCCATGTGGGACTTCTCTAAGGTCGATATGGGGCTGAGAAGATATGGGCTTCCATGGCCTCCCCCAAGCAGGTTTGAGGAGGAGGGAGTCGGGCGCGGGGAAGCCTACAGGCTTTTGATACTCTTCGGAGAACTCGCGGGAATACTAGGAATATGTAGATTCCCGCTCCAAGCAGCTGAGGGGGAGAACCTCGACCTAGATATGCTGTCGAGACTGACTACGACGTTGACGGGGCTCGATCTAAAGCCTCAGGACCTGCTCAAAATCTCTGAAAGAGTCTATAACTTGAAGAGGTGCTTCAACGTGAGGGAGGGGGTCGATAGGAGGAGCGATAAATTGCCGAGGAGGATGATGGAGCCCATCGCATCCGGGCCGACGAAAGGGATTAGGGTCGAGAACCTAGATGGAATGCTCGACGAATTCTACGACGCCATGGGTTGGGATCGAGAGACCGGGATCCCGAGGAGGGAGAAGCTCGTGGAGCTTGGCCTGGGAGACGTGGCCGAGGAGGTCTGGAGGTCGAGGCCATCAAAGCAAGAGAAATAGCACTCCGACCAGTATGAAGCCCGCTCCAGAGATCTTCAACATAGTTTTTCCTCCGATCCTCTCAGACATCATTCTTCCCAAGATTATGGTCAGTATCGATATCGTGATTAAGGCTATCATGGCCGCCGCGAAAACCTCTAAACAGTTGAATCTGGTCGCGAGAACGCCCGCGGATATCTGAGTCTTATCGCATAATTCCGCTAGAAACGTCGACGAGAATCCCGCCGTAAACGAGTTCTTAAACAACCTCTTAACGCTTATCCGCTCCCCAGACCTCCACCCGATGAGAATAGATGCTCCGAGAACCATGAATATCAGCGACCCTATTATCTGCAGAATATACGTCGGTAGAACGTGCTTCATCACGGAGCCGAACATCACGGCGACGCCGTCGGCAACTAAGAACGCTGTGAATATCCCCAATAGAAGTCTTATCGGCTTTTGGATCTGAGTCGATAGGAGTAGGATCGTGATCTGGGTCTTATCCCCGACCTCGGCCAAGGCCATCGTGGCGATTAGGCTCATGAACTCAAGCAACCCTAAATCACCTAATCTTCGCTATCGGCGGGAGCCTCCGCTTATGCTCACTCCTCTGAAACCTCTCCACGATAGACCTAACTTTCTCAGCCTCTATCCCCGTCTGATCAATTATCTCATCGACCTCCTTCCCCAGCTCGACGTGGAGATATAGTATCCGATCGATCTCATCGTATGTCGCCCCAAGCTCATCCTCGGCCATCTGACCAGGCCACAGCCTGGGGCTGCTCGGCTTCTCAACTATACTCTTTGGGAGATCCAGCCTTCTCGCAAGCTCTCTGACCTGAGTCTTGTATAGATCGGCTATTGGGAGGAGGTCTGCGGCCCCATCACCATACTTCGTGAAGTATCCTAAGAGCATCTCGCTCTTATCCCCCGTCCCGCATACGAGCAGTTTCTTGAGATTTGCATAATAGTATAGGATCGTCATCCTTATCCTAGCCCTCAGGTTCCCATTCGGGATCAAGGCGTCAGAAGCGTAGAATGGCATGGCATCCGAATACGAGTTATAGATCCTCCGAACATCTATCACATAGTATCTCACTCCAAGTAGCTTGGCCAGCTGGACGGCGTGCTCCGTGTCTTGGAGAGGCGTTATAGATGAGTCAGGCATTATTAGGGCCACAACCCTCCCGGCTCCTAAGGCCTTAACCGAGAGGACTAAGACGACCGAGGAATCGAGTCCGCCGCTCGCCCCAACGACGACACCGTTCGCGCCCGCCTCCTCAACCCTTCCCCGAATGAACTCTAGTATCTTCTCAGCGACCTCATCATAATCTAACTCAGGCGGGATCATCTCAATCGACCACGCGGCTCAATAATATTAGCTTAAGCGGCTTGAAAATAAATTCTACTTATCCAAAATTTTCCCAAACCCTACCTATCTTTGACGCTTCTTCTATCATCTCCTCTCCTTTACCCATCCGTGTGGCGGTGGTTTTTGCTCAAATCTCTCTGTTGCAAGCCTTGCCGACCACGACTCACCTCATACAACGTCATTTCCCCTCAGGAACATGATGGCTTAGTGGCCCGAAGCCGATCAATCTCTGATCAAGTATGTCTCAGAATAATCCTCCAAAGAGCTTTACTTGGATGTCCGCGGAATGTTTTATAAATGGCGCCGCTCACGATTCGGATGGCCGGGTAGAGTAAGGCGATGGGGCTTGAGGAATTCAAGTCGAGGATGCTTAAGCTGTTGAGGGAGGATGAGGAGTTTAGATACGCGGTGGCAGGTCTAATAGGTTTGGATGAGATACTTAAGAGACTCGATCGCCACGAGGCAGAGCTGGTAAAGCTCAGACAGGACATGGTTGAGCTTAGACGGGAAATGGTTGAACTCAGACGAGATATGGTTAAAGGGTTTGAGCTCGTTAACAGGCATATATCGGCTTTAGGGGCTAGATAGGGGCTGATGGCCGAGGAGGCGTTTAGGGAGGGTTTAAGAGGGGTATTGGAGAAGGAAATGGGAGTTAAGGTTGAGAGGTGGAGAACCTATGACGAATCAGGCAAGGTGTTCGGGTATCCAAGCGAGGTCGAGGTGGATGTCACAGTAAAAGATGAGAAGCTTATATTAATCGAAGTATCGTCGCATATGAAGGCATCCGACATATACCAGTTTAAGAGGAAAGCAGATCTATATGAGGAGAAAACTGGTAGGAAGCCGGACAGATTAATAGCTGTAACACCATATATAGATGAGAAAGCCATGGAAGCATCCAAACAACTAGGGATAGAGGTATACACAAAGGTTTAAAAATGTTGAAAATGCGGAAGATGTAGTTGTGAGGCCCGCTCCATGCGCATGAACCTTTATGAGGGATGAGTCGTCGAAGAGCGATTAAGGATTCTAAAGTGTGATTGAGTGGAATTAAATCTATTAGAAGGCTGTCGAGCAGATCATTAGAGGTGTTCACGCCATGAGCTTCTTCAAGACACTTGACGATGTCGATGTAAGGGGTAAAACGGTTATAGTTCGGGTGGATCTGAACTCGCCCATCGACCCCGAGACGAAGAAGATTCAAGATAATGAGAGGCTTAGAGCTCATGCGGAGACACTTAGAGAGCTCTCGGACAGGGGTGCGAGGACCATAGTCTTGGCCCATCAGGGAAGGAAGGGGCAGCCCGACTTCCTACCGCTGAAACAGCACGCGGAGCTCCTATCGAAGCATGTTGGGAAGCCCGTTAGATATGTCTCGGACATCTTGGGCGCTGAGGCGGAGGAGGCGATAAGAAGCCTCAAGCCCGGGGAGATCCTATTGCTCGATAATGTCAGATTCTTGGATGAGGAGACAGTTAAGGCGAGCCCCGAGGAGCATGCTAAGGGGAAACTCGTCTCAAAGCTCTCGAAATACGCCGACCTATTCGTTCAGGACGCCTTCTCGGTCGCCCATAGATCCCACGCATCCATAGTCGGCTTCGCGGCGGTCTTACCCACCGTCGCCGGAAGGGTCATGGAGAGGGAGCTCAAGGCCTTGACCGAGATCCTCGAGAGGAGGGATAGGGTGATCCTGTTCATGGGCGGGAACAAGCCCAAGGACTGTATAAGCGTCATAGACTCGATCCTCAATAGGGGTAGGCCTGAGATCAAGCTACTGCTCTCGGCCGGAATCCTAGGTCAGCTGTTCTTGATGGCCGAGGGATACGATCTCGGGGAGCCGAGCCTAAACTACATCAGGAAGAAGGGGTTCGAAGCGTCAAGATGCTCCCAGCCCCATCCGAGATAATGGATATAGGTGGGGAGACCGCGAACAAATACAGCGAGCTAATCCTATCCGCGAGCAGGGAGGATGCGATAATAGTTAAGGGGCCTGCCGGAGCCTATGAGCGGGAGATCTTCAGGCGTGGAACCTACATGATCTACAGGGCTTTGGCGAGGTCCAAGGCCTTCACCCTAATCGGCGGGGGAGACTCCTCAACCGCGATAAGGCTCGTTGGATTAAGCCCGGAAGACTTCTCCTATGTGAGCCTCGCCGGAGGAGCATTGATCCACTACCTATCCGGGGAGAAGCTGCCCGGGGTCGAGATCCTCAAGAAGGCTTAAGCGAACGCTAACATTTAGATTGAGGCCCCTTAGAGGCGCTGGCCCCAGATTTAATGCTGGATCTCCTCAAAGACCTCGCATATATCCTATGGATTATGGCGGCGGGTATGAGCGAGAAGGGGACGTGAAGCACGTTAAACAGCGATGTGAGCAGGAGCAGTATCGAGACGAGTTCGAGGTCCGACGAGAAACTCAACCCCATCGCCCTCGATAGGAGACCCTCAGCGAACGGGAGGTATAGTTTTGGGAAGAGGATGTAGTAGAGGATGAAGGTGGTGAACGCCATCACGGAGACCCTGAAGACTATCCCCATGAATAGGAGGATTCCGGCATCGAATCCCCTAAACTCCCCGGACTTGGGCTTCCGCAACCTCCCCGCGGCCGCGAATCCCGCGAGCATCGAGGTTACCGCTAAGAACTTCATCAAGGGGCCGATCAACACGTGGTATGGCTTGCCGAGGTTGAGGGCGAGGAACTCGGTGAACGCGACCGCCAAGCCTGCCCTAAACCCAAAGACCAAGAATGCTATCACGCATGGGATCTCGTCGAAGCGAAAGGTGAGGAATGGGAGGGGTGGAAAGGGTATCTTTAGACGCATCAGGGCCAGGAGTATCGTGGATGCCGAGAGGAGGGCGACCCCCGAGACCCATAGGCTCAGCCTATCCTCCATGCCGATCAGATGCTTGCCAGCCGGAATTTTAAAGTAGCTAGAGTCCGTGGATAAGTGGCGCGATCTCCATCCTTTTAAGGAAAGACATCGTTAGGTCTCCCGCGTGGCCGCTTGGTGACCAATCCATGAGGAGGGGATTTCTCATAGCGATCGAGGGGATCGATGGCGCCGGAAAGACGAGGAATGCGAGGAGGCTTGTGAGATGGTTGAGGAAGATTGGGATCCGGGCTCACTACACTTCCGAGCCCACCAGAGGAGTGGTTGGAAGGATTCTTGAGAAGATGGCCTTTGGGAGAAGGGTCGATGTAAGGGTTGAGGCACTACTCTTCGCGGCCGATCGAATAGATCACCTCAACAGGATAATCAAGCCGCTCCTCGACAGGGGATTCATAGTGATCTCGGATAGATATGTTCATTCATCGATAGCGTATCAATCCATCACGGTTGGGGATCAAGGGTGGGTTGAGGAATTGAACAAATTCGCCGAGAAGCCCGATCTCGTGATACTCCTCGATGTTGATCCGGAGAGGGGTTTGAGGAGGATTAGGAGAAGGAAGGCTAGATTTGAGAGGGCTGACGTCTTGCGGAGGGTTAGGGAGAAGTATCTTGAGCTCGCTGAGAGGGAGGGATTTGAGGTGGTCGACGCCAATAGGGGGATCGAGGAGGTCTTCGAAGATGTCAGAAGCCTGGTTAAAGGATTCCTCGAGGAGAGAGGAGTTCTCCGGCAATAAATTTATCGCTTAGGCGGGAATTATATGAGCTGGATTGGCTGTAAAGTTGATTAAAGATCCGGTTCACGGCTACATCAGCCTAGATGAAGATGAGGTTAAAGTCTTGGACACGTATCCAGTTCAGAGGCTTAGGAGGATAATTCAGCTCCCATTCGTCTACCTAGTCTATCCAGGCGCGAGGCATACGAGATTCGATCACTCGCTTGGATGCATGTATTTGGCGGGGGAGTTCGCGGAGAGGCTGGGATTCGATGAGCATCGGAGGAAGGTCTTGAGGTTGGCCGGACTCCTGCACGACCTGGGCCACACCCCATACTCGCATCTACTCGAACCCCTCTTAGAGGAGGCTGGAACAACCCATGAAGAGATGACCATAAAGATCTTAGAGAATAGCGATGAATTGAGGGAGGCTGTTGAGGGATGCGGCGTATCAGTTGATGAGGTGATAGATGTCCTGAGGGGTAAGGGGGCTGAGTCGGCCATAATAAGCGGCCCCATGGACGCGGATAAACTCGACTTCCTCATGAGGGATTCATATTTCACAGGAGCATCCTATGGATTATTAGACGCTAAGAGGATAATCTGGAGGAGTAGGGTGATCGGTGATAGGCTAGCGTTAAGCTTGAAGGCCATCGGAGCCGTTGAGGAGATGGCCTTAGCAAGATACCAGAGCTTCATGAACATCTACTTTCACCACGCCGTCAGAGCGGCCCAGACAATCTTCCTCAGAGCCGTCAGAATGCTTGAGGAGCTAGACTTCTCATCGATGAACGTCCAGGAATATCTCAGCTACGACGACTACGTTCTCTGGTGTATGATGAAGATGGATGAGAGGACCCGATGGGCCGTGGAGAGGATTGAGAGGAGGAACCTCCCAAAGGTGGCATATGAGTTCAAGTTCGGTGAAAGGAGTTTTCCAAGGGAGTTGATGAGGAGGGAGGGGATAGAGAAAGCAGAGGAGGAGCTCACTAGATTGGCCGGAGTACCCGAAAACCATCTCTGGATAGATACGCCATACGTTCCACCCCTGCCATACATGGATCATGGGCAAGTTCAATTCTATGACGAGACCGGTGGAGAGGTTAGGGTCGTGGCTTACCGCTCACCCCTCCTAGACTTCACATCAAAGATCTATGGGGTGGTGAGAGTCTACACCGAGCGAGAATATGTAGAAAAAGTTAGGAGGGTTGCCGAGAACTACTTCGCAAGCCGCTGAACATCACCTGGCCATAAATCTCCGATAAACCCTGTATCCGATATAGGCCAAGACGGCCACAGGCGTCCCAGCGATCGCCAGGAAAGTCAGCCCATACACGATGTAGTATATCGCCGTGACCGCGGCGGCCAGAGTTGGGGTTATGTCGAAGGATGGGTATGGTGATGGCCTTGGCTTCGGCTTTCCAGGTTGGGCGACGTGTACCATTATGGTCGAGTATTCGACCCTCCGCTGAAGATACTTCAATTGTCCTTGAATTCTCTCGATCTCGCCTCGAATCCTCCAGAGCTCCCGCTCAACGATCATTAACTCTTGGACGTTTCTGGCCTTGTCCATGGCCTTCAGAAGCCATTCCTCCTCAGCCTTCAGGTTCCTGAGCCTGGCCTCGAGATCGATGTATTGCTCCGTCACATCCTTTCCCGATACCTCCTCCCTCAGGATCTTTCCAAGCCTCCTGATCCTGGCTAGGGCGTCGAAGAAGCTCTTCTCCGGAACCCTCACGACTATGTTGGCGGAGATTCTCCCATTTCTGTGAACCCCCATAGTCTCCACGTATCCTCCAAGGGAGTCCGCGATCAACATAATCTCGTTAACGATCTTCTCCGGATCCTCCGACTCCATATCGATGTTCGCGGTTCTAATTATCATCCTATTCACGTATTCGACTTGCTGGGGGAGAGGAGCTTCTCCAGCCTCTGCGCGGCCGGCCAAACTCTCGACCTCAGGCCTGGTGGTTACGGCGGTAACGGTTTTCATAACTTTTAGCCTAGGCGCCATAAGCCCTTCAAATCTTTGCGAGCTTGGGACCGCCACCGTTCCTAAGAAGTATGTTGATGTCGTCATGCCTATTGCGAGCGACGCGGCCAACAATATCAAAGCCAATATTATTACGCGTCTCTTACTCCACCTCATCTCAACAAACCATGATCTAGCCATGAGATAATATCATAGAATAGAACGATCCGTTCAATCAATAGAACATCAAGTGAGATATGTTTGAGGGATTCATCGGCGGCTTCCCTTCAAATCGATTCTCGGCCTGTGATTTAGGAGGGTTGAGAGTAGCTCGTCGTTCCTGATAACCTCCTCAACTTCCTCGACCGGCGTTAGCAGGCTTATCTTCCTAGTCCTCCCATATCTCCCCCTGTTCATCAAGTCGCTCTTCAGGACCCCGAGCATGTCGAGTTCCGAGATGAGGCTGCTGACCCTCCTATTCGTCAAGGGCTCGACCCCGATCAATCCGCATAATTCTCTATATGCTTGATAAATGGTTCCGGAGATGGGTTCCCCGACCCCGCTCCTCTTCAAGATTATGAGTGAGGTTAGGATGAGCTTGCTGTGGAGGGGGAGGGTCGATAGCGCCTCGAAGATCCTTCCACGCTCGATTATGTTCTGAGCGAGCCTGACATGCTTCTCCTCAACCCTCTCATCGCCATTCCTCTCAGCGACCTCGGCCGCAACCCTCAACAAATCTATGGCCCTTCTAGCGTCTCCATGTTCGGCGGCGGCCAAGGCTGCGCAGAGGTTTATCACCTCCTGTGGAACGGTTCCCTCGTAAAATGCCTTTGAAGCTCTCTCGCTTAGGATGTCTATCAGCTCCATCGCCGTATATGGGTGGAAGACGAGCTCCTCCTCGCTCAAGCTACTCAGCACCCTTGGGTCTAGATAGTCTTTGAAATGGAGGTCGTTTGAGACCCCTATTATCGATAGGCCGAATCCATCGAATCCCTCGTTCATCCTAGTCAGCTCGTAGAGGAGGTTGTCCCCGCAATTCTTCACGAGGGCGTCGATCTCGTCGAAGCAGGCCACTAGCAAGTACCCTCTCTCGCTAAGACCTCTCCTCAACCTATTGAACACCTCGGCCTTCGACAGTCCGGTGAAGGGGACCTTAACCCCAATGGCCCCGCATAGCTCCGCCAGAACCCTATACTCCGTTCCGGCGATCCTGCAGTTGATGTACTCGAATCTAAGCGGAAGCTTCTCCCTAGCCGTGATCTCCCCAAACCTCTTGAAGACGTATTTCACGACGGCCGTCTTCCCGGTTCCGGTCTTCCCATAGATGAAGACGTTGCTTGGCCTCGAACATCTCAGGGCCGGCGAGAGGATCTCCCCGAGACTCCGGATATGTTCATCCCTATGCGGGAGCTTCTCGGGCACATAATCGGATCTCATAACCTCCCTATCCCTGAATATCCTCGGCCTGCTGAGAGCCCTCTTAAACACCTCTTCCAGCGGATCCCTCGCACCCGATCCTTTCCACTGGAGTAGCCCCTTAGAGGAA
>NJEK01000072.1 GCA_002255105.1 Candidatus Wolframiiraptor sp. EX4484-121 | reverse complement strand
AGCGATCCGACATTGATCACCTTCGCGCCATAGATCTCCCCAAGGTTTAGTATGAGGTCTATACCCGGGCAATGGCTACCGATTATCGAGATGCTCGGAATCTTGAGATCCTCGAACAGGCTTACCTCAACCTCCTCCCCCTCATCCACGAACACCGTGTCTTCCGACACGGCTATGAATCCATCCGACTCGGCCAGGGTTGACGCCGACCCCGATCCCCGGAGAATCGGATAGGCCGTGAGCCCGCTCGGCGAGTCGACTAGCTGAACCGGAATATACCAGGTCTTCCCGCCACCCGTCTCGATTCTCATCGGCAACCTGGCCTTAACCTTCAAGTAGCGGGGCTCTTCCCTAGCTCCAGTCAGCTTATTGAGCAGCGGTTTGATCAGATGAATGAAGATCGTCGCGCATGAGAGGGGAAACCCGGGCAATCCCACCAAGAGTTTACCGTTTCTGGATAATGCTATGACCGTGGGCTTACCCGGCTTAACCCTCAGGCCGTGAACTATGATCTCCCCGAGCTCCTCGAAGACCCTGTAAATCACGTCTCCAGCTCCCGCCGACGTGCTCCCAGACGTAATCACGAGATCATATTCATCTAGGGCGCGCCCGATCGCATCCAACATCACCTCGTATCGATCTGGGAGTATTCCGAGGAAGTCGACGTCCAGCCCGAGATCCCTCAACATGGCCGGGATAACGTACCCATTCACATCGTAGATCTTTCCGGGCTCTAATGGATTCGGCGGGGAGGTTAGCTCATTACCCGTCGAGAAGAATGCGGCTCTAAGCCTCTTATAGACCGTGACTTGATCATATCCAACCGCGGCCAGGATCGCGATATCCCTCGAGCTTAACCTCCTACCCCTCCTCAGGATCAGGTCTCCGGCCGTAATGTCCGATCCCGTCTGCGCCACATTCTCCCCGGGATGAACCCCTCTATAGATCAAGATCTTATCTCCGATCCTTTTCGTGTACTCGATCATCACCACGGCGTCCGCTCCTCTGGGCATGGGAGCTCCGGTCGCGACCTCCACGCATTCACCGGATCTGAGTTCCACTCTTGGAGTCTCCCCAACCTCAACTCCCCCGATCAAACTCAGCTCGACCGGATTCGCCTCATCTGCTTGATAAACGTCTTCTGCTTTAACCGCATATCCATCGACAATCGCTCTATCGAAGGGTGGCGAGTCGACCCTAGCGTAGATGTCCTCGGCCAATATCCTGCCGAGAGCATCGGATAACTTCACGACCTCCAGCTCCGGCTTCTTCATCGACTTTACTCTCTCCTTGATAATCCTCGACGCCTCCTCCGGTGAGAGGAGTCTATGAAATATTCTTCTCATCTAATCACCTCTCCACGGGCTGAAGGAGCTCCACATCCACCACGTCTCCCTCATCATATCCTTCAAGCTCTTCGGGAACCATCAGTAGCCCATTCCCCCTGGTAAGCGACGACAGTATCCCCGATCCAGTCAATCTCAGCGGCTCGACCATCACCTCGCCGTCCGACCTAAAGACCCTAACCCTCACATATGATCTTGTGTTCGGCGGGTTGACGATTCTTCTTGTAACGATTCCGGAACGAGGTCTCTCACGCCTATGCTAGACCCGCCCGTAACGATCACTCCATCGGATTCCCTCAGACCTGTTAAGATCCTTGAATAGATCTCATCTATGTTATCTTCGGCGATCCCCAGATCCAGCGGGATGCAGCCCTCTCCCAGTAGGAGGGCCATGAGCATCGGCTTGGTAGAATTTATCATCTTTCCGGGCCTGGGCTCCTCTCCAAACTCGATCAACTCATCTCCAGTCGATAGTATGGATATTCTAGGTCTCCTGAGGACCCTAAGCTTTCTCACGTTCAGGGATGCGAGGGCGCCGATGTGCCACGGCCTAACCCTGACGCCTCTCCTGATCACGATCTCCCCCCGCCTGAAGTCCTCGCCCCTTCTGGAGACGTTCTGATATGGGTGGACGGGCTCCAATACCTCGATCCCATCTTCAGTAACCTTCACGTCCTCCGCCACGACAACGGCGTTCGAGTTGGACGGCATGGGGGCTCCGGTCATGATCTCGACGGCCTCACCCCTCCCAATCCTTGGAACGGTCGATGGATCCGATCCCGCGAAGATCCTTCCGACGAGCCTGAGCTTTACCGGATTCGTCGGCGAGGCGCCGAACACATCTTCGGCCATGACAGCATATCCATCCACGGCGCTCCTATCATAGGGTGGGACGTCCATCGTGGCACTAACGTCCTCGGCGCATATCCTCCCGAGAGAGTCCATGAGTTCGACCTCCTCAACCTCGCATACCCGATGGGCCACGGCCCTCCTCAACCTCCCCAAGGCCTCGGAGACCCTGACGAGCTTCTTGAACCCTCTCATCCTCCTCAAGCCTAAACCTCCGTCCAATCAATGTTCCAGCGGGCTTAAACTATTTTTAACCGGGTTGACGACACTATACTTGATGGAGAGGTTCAATCTTATAGTTACCACCTTTAGGGGGCAGGAGAACGTCGCGGCCATAGAGCTCGAGGATCTCTTGAAGTCGCTTGGAGACGAGAGCCCCGAGATCACGATAACGAAGGTCGCCGGATTATTGACCGCCCGCACGAGCTTGGATCCATTCAAGGTGGTAGAGGAGGTTAAGAAGATTCTGGCAGAGGAGCCCTGGAGGATAAGCAGCCTCCTAAGATTCATCCCGATAGAGCATGTGGTGGAGGCCAAGCCCGAGAAGATCGCTGAAGCGGTCGAGAAGCTCTCATCGAAGATCCCGGAGGAGGCCAAGTTCAGGGTGACCGTCGAGAAGAGGCACACAAGCCTATCAAGTAGGGAATTGATCGAGGCGGCCGCCAGCAGGGTTGATCGGAAGGTCGACCTCGAAAACCCGGACTGGATAGTCTTAATAGAGGTTTTGGGCGGGGTTGCGGGGGTCTCGGTCCTGAAGCCCGATCAGATATTGAGCACTAAAAGGGGTAAGGTTTGATCGCGAAGATCAAATATGAGCTATCTCTAGGAAACCCCGATGATCGAGGAGGTTGGGAGGATAGCTGTTAAGGTCGCTGGGAGAGAGGCTTCTAGAAAATGCGTAATCGTCGACGTTTTAGGCAAGAATTTCGTCCTGGTCACAGGCCCCCGAAGCTTGACGGGCGTTAAGAGGAGGAGGGTGAACATCGCGCACCTCGCCTTCACCCCCCATAAGATCGAGATCTCGAGAGGCGCGAGCGATGAGGAGGTCTTGAAAGCCTTGGAAGAGGCTGGGCTAATCGACTATATGAGGAGAAGGGTTGAGGTTAAGCCCACAGCCCTCCCCTCATAGACCTTTATAACGAGAAGGACTCCATGAATCATTAGATGATCTTCGAGGCCGTAACCCCGCCCTGGGAGAAGAGACGCAGGGTTCTGGTTAGACTTGAGGCCGAGACGAACCCAGATTATGGCGAGGATCCATATAGGAGGAGTATTGAGAGGCTTCTAAGGCTCGGCGTGATCAACCTAGATAAGCCTAGGGGGCCAACAAGCCACGAGTTATCCGCTAGGATAAAGGCCTTATTCGAGGCTAGGAGGGCTGGCCATGGCGGAACCCTCGACCCGGCGGTCTCAGGGGTCTTGCCGATTCTCATAGACGATGCGACGTGCGCGGGGGTAAGGAGTATGTCTGCGTCCTCAGGCTTCATGGAGATGTCTCGGATGAGAAGCTCATCGAGGCCATAAAATTATTCACTGGGGAGATCTATCAGGTCCCGCCGATCAGGTCGAGCGTCTCAAGGAGTATAAGGACTAGGATGATCTATAGGACTGAGCTCATAGAGAGGGATGGGAGAGATGTCCTATTGAGGATCGCGTGCTCAGGTGGAACCTATATCAGAAAATATTGTCACGACCTCGGCCTCTACCTAGGATGTGGGGCGCATATGCAAGAGCTTAGGAGAGTTAGGGCTGGGCCGTTCACCGAAGAGAACTCCGTAACGATCTTGGACGTTTACGACGCCTTGAAGAGGTTTCAAGAGAATGGAGAGGAAGGGCCTCTGAGGTCGGTCGTGAAGCCTGTTGAGGAGGCGGTTAAACATCTCCCTAAGATCTATCTCCTCGACACAGCCGTGGACGCTATATGCCATGGAGCGGATCTAGCGGTTGCGGGAATCTCCAGGATCGAGGACTCGGTTAAGAGGGGGGAGACCGTCGCCTTAATGACCCTGAAGGGAGAACTAGTGGCGTTGGCCTCGGCTAAGATGAATGTTGAGGAGATCCTCGAAGCATCTCATGGAATCGCCGCGAAGACCGAGAGGGTGATAATGGGGAGGGGAACCTATCCCCCGATCTGGAGGGGTGGAAAGAGGAGGGTTAGGAAATGAGTTAACTCACTTTAACATGATGAGCTTGGGATGATGTAGACATATTCCACCTATTTTGATCCCGCTCCCCCTAATGGCCTTGATCACGTCCTTGACATATCTCTCAAACCTCTCCGTATCCGACATAACCTCATATGCTTCCCAATACCTGTCCCTCAGAAATCTCCTAAACTCCGCTCCAGCGGCTCTGAAGTTTAGGAACTCGAAGAAATAGTATGCGACGAAGTCCCTAGTATCGCTTATTATCTCCTCGATATCCGTTAACCTTGGGATTATTGGGGAGATGAAGGCATAATTCTTAACCCCACTTTCATATAATCTCTTTAATGCCTCAACCCTCCTCCCGATGCTCGGCGAATATGGTTCGAGATCTTTCTTAACGAGCTCATCGTAACCATTCACGGTCAACCCCACCTCGATGCTCCTAAACCTCTTAAATAGCTCCACATCCCTTAGAACTAGATCGGATTTGGTCAAGATCGAGATCCTCACCTTCTTACTCATGCTTTCGAGGATTTTCCTTGTGAGTTCAAGCTCCTCCTCAATCGGCTGATATGGATCTGAGACGCTCGACATATACACCTTTCCGGCGACATACCTGCCCTTCACAAGCTCCGGTAGATTCTCTCTCACAACCACCCAAGAACCCCACCTCCC
>NJEK01000027.1 GCA_002255105.1 Candidatus Wolframiiraptor sp. EX4484-121 | reverse complement strand
TAACGAGAGATCATAAGATACTACTTGCAAGGAACAGCGAATGCACCCTTCCATCAACACTGCATTTCGACCACGATTTAATATGGTTCTTAGGTTTATGGCTGGGCGACGGCTCATATGATGGTGAGAATGGAGTCGAGATCTCCGTATTCGATGAAGAGTTGCAAGAGAGAGTGATGAAGCTGGCTAAACGGTTCCACATCAAGCCCTTGATAGACGGGAGGAAAGGAGTAAGGCTTCCATCAAGGCTTCTCGTCCGAGTCATGAAATACGTGTTAGGCTTCGATGGAAACGCATACACGAAGAGGTTCCCCCCATGGTATATGTCGCTCCCAGACGACCTATTAATAGAATTTCTTAAGGGTCTTTTCCAAGCCGATGGAAACATCATCTATAGTAAGGGCAAGTTTATCGGGGTGAAGTTGGATTCCCGATCTGAACAATTGATCAGGGATGTGCAAACCGCCTTGTTGAGGCTGGGGATTATAGGATATGTCAGGCGTTACAAGGATATAAACCCATACGCTAAGGGCACGATCTACAGGTTAGTGGTCTCAGGGAAAAATGGCCGCCGCCTAGCACGCCTGCTCTTCAATATCGAGGTATCTGAGCCGCAGATCAAAGATGTTAACGACGTCATTCCATTAAGTGGGAGGAGCATATCCAGGATTATTAGCTGCTTAAAGATGGATAACCATTATTCCAAGCGTGCCTCATATTTACGAGCTTATAAGCGTGCTGTGATGGGAAGGCGCGTGGCCGCCAAAATATTGGGATGGTTGGATGAGGGTGTGGTCAAAAACAGGTTGAGGTGGCTGGTGGATTCTGACGTGCTATGGGATAAGGTGGTGGAGATAAGGCGGCTATCGAAACCTGAACTCGGATTCGACATCAACGTACCCGAAACTCAGAATTTCGTAGCATCGAACATCATCGCGCACAATACCGATAGCGTTTTCTTGAAGACCTCGGATCAGGCGGCGATAGATGAGGTCGTTAGATGGGCTAAGGATGCTCTGAAGCTGGACCTAGAACTTGACAAGAAATATAGGTATATAGTCTTCTCGACCAGGAAGAAGAATTATCTCGGCGTGACGGATAAGGGGGTCGTAGATGTTAAGGGGTTGACTGGAAAGAAGAGGCATATACCCAAGTTCATCAAGGAGGCTTTTGACGAAATGCTGAGGGTTCTCCAAGAGGTTCATGATGAGCAGAGCTTCGAGCAGGCGAGGGAGAAGATCGAGGAGATCATCAAGACTTGGTACTACAAGCTGAAGAGGGGCGAGTTCGAGCTGGAGGATCTATCATTCAAGGTGATGCTGTCGAAGAGTGTAGATAGATACGTTAAGACCACCCCGCCTCACGTGAAGGCCGCGAAGAAGCTACTCAACCGGGGGATCTCCGTAATGGCTGGAGACATAATCTCATACGTTAGGACGAAGGATAGGGATGGGGTCGAGCCCCTCGAATTCGCGAGAAAGGATCAAGTAGACATAGACAAATACGTTGAATATCTAACCTCGACGTTTGGCCAGGTCCTAGACGCTCTGGGAATAGACTTCGACAGGATCATAGGCGTGACGAGCCTAGAACACTTTATGTGATCACGGCTCCATAACATCTTCTAAGGTTTGGATGCGAACCTTATGTTAATTGAAAGGGTTACTGTTGGAGCGCTTCAAACCAACTCGTATATAGTCTTTGATCAAGAATTTGGCGAGGGATTGATAATAGATCCGGGAGGTGAGCCACAGAAGATAATCCGTAAAGTTGAGGAGAGGGGAGTTAAGGTCAGAGGAATCTATGCAACTCACTGCCACTTCGATCACATCTTGGCGGTTAGAGATCTGAGGGAAGTTCTTGGATGCAGATTCTACATTCATCGAGCCGATGAGGAGGTTCTTGAAAGAAGTGTGGAGGATGCGAAGATGTATTTGGGATTGAGTAGCTTCGATCCGCCTAAGCCGGATGGATACATAGATAACGGAGATGTGATAGAGGTCGGGGAAATTGTCTTGAAGGTTCTTCATACACCCGGCCACACCCCTGGGAGCGTCTCCTATGTCTTCGATGGGGGAGTCTTTTCAGGAGATACGATCTTCGCCGGATCCATTGGGAGAACAGATATGTTTGGTGGGAACCTTAAGCTGCTCATGAGATCCATCATCGAGAAGCTCTTCAAGCTCCCAGACCATTATGTGATCTATCCAGGCCATGGTCCAACCTCGACTATAGGCATCGAGAAGAGATTTAATCCATACGCGGGCTTCGATGGTCTTTTAGGGAGCGGGATTCTCTAAGCACTCGTATACGTTTCCTTGAGCATGCAGACCGGCCCGCCGTCCTCGACAAATCTATCGAAGACCTTTTCAACGATTCTCTCACACTCCAACATTATTCCCCTGAGCGAACATAGAATCCTTTCAATGAGGTGTGTATCTTTTGGATCACGAACATTTAACAGTTCTCTGCTCGAGAATCGGTGATCAACGATGTTAAAGATTTGATTTAAGATCTTCATCGTGTGCTGTGGATCCGTGTTTATGAAGACATTTACCGAGTCTTCGAAGATCATCGAGGCCGTGCCGACGAGCTCCTTTAAGAGGTTCAGCATCTCCTCGTTCCTCCATATTCTCTTCCTGAATCTCAGGAGATCATCCCCGATACTGCATAAGTGTTCGGCGATTCTGAGCATGTGATCGGAGAACATGAGCATACAGTATGCCTCGGTCGAGTTTCTGAGCCCGATCCTCCTCCCAAGACCCCTATGCTCAAGATATGTTATGAGCAATCTGATCACGAGTTCGTGGAGTTGATGGATCTTCTCCCTCAGATCCCTCATCGACTTTATATCCTCATAGCTTCTAGAGAATAGGAAGTCTGAGATGTTCCCGAACATGGTTGAGATCATGGTCTGAAGTCTCCTAGTAAGCCCCTTAACCGAGAACCTCGATGGATCGACGAAGTTTTGGAGAACAATACTCTTATTGGTTCGCTCGATGATCTCAAAGCCTGGAAGCCCCGACGCGATCTCGGAGACCTCCTTAACGATTTCGCCGTTAAGTCCCCCCGCAGCCCTCACCTCTACCCTCTCGCAGCCCCTACGATAGCAGGCAGCTATCAACTTCGAAATCTGGCCATAAACCCTACAGAGCTCGGCGTTTATGGTATAGGATGACTCGGCGAGCTTATCGGCCCGAGACCTCACCCTAAGGCTTCCATCACTCTCCTCATAAACCTCTAGGACGTCCCCTGGCCTAAGCCCCCTCATCTTCACCCACTCCTTGGGTAGGGAGATGCTGTAGGTGGCTTTTCCAACCCTCTGAAGCCTTCTTAAGCTCGCTCCGCCCGCCATTGTTCTATATACATTACTTACATAACAAAACATAAAGTTTATGTAGAGGTGGAAACCCCTTCAAGGTGGGGGTGAAGAGGATGATACTCCTCGAGAAGCAGCCTAAGATGTCGTTGAGGAGGAGCTACGCCAACGGCTACAAGTATTGCTCTAGGTGTAGGGTCTACTACCTAACGGACAGCGTTAGATGCCCATACTGCGGGATACTCCTGAGGAACTCTCCGAGGAAGAAGAAGTCGCTTAGGAATACGAAGGTAGTCCAGGTTCCACCCGATCTTGAGAGGGAGCTCGAGAAGATCGAGGTCAAGGTGAGGGTAAAGACTAGGTCTGCATAAAAGAATTGGCTGAAAACGGCCTCAAATGCATAAAATCTGACCACGGCTAGTCTGAACTCTCCAAAAAATACCCAAATCTTTCCTCAGAAATCCCAGCACCCGGTCTCCAAGTTAAGCTTATCAACCGAGCGATCTCAGTCCTAGTTGAGGATGAGGCTTTGGCTCCTAGACGTAGCCTCGGAAGCCGAGGGCGGCAGGCCCTTCATATGGCTCTGGTGTAAGCGTGAGGATCTCTCGACATGGATCGTTAAGCAGCGATATACGCCGAGCTTCTACCTGATAGGTAGGATTGAGGCGGCGGCTCAAAAGCTCAAGTCGAGCGGCGTTAGGTTTGAGAGGTGCTCTAGGAGGGTTAGGGGTAAGCCTGTTCAGGCGCTGAAGATATATTTGGATGCCGAAGACCTTGAGAAGGCGGTCTCAAGGCTGCTTAAGGGGATGAATGGGGTCGAGGCTTATGAGGAGGATCTGAGATCTTCGACGAAATATCTCTTAGAGAGAGATTTGAGGCCGTGTGGATGGATAGAGGTTGATGGAGAGGTTGTTCAGAAGTTTGATGGAATAAGCTTCATGAAGCCCAAGTCTATTAGGAGGCTTGAGCACGCTCCCCCGCCGAACCTAACGGCCGTGGCGATAGATCCTGTATTCTTCGCGGAGCGCGGCTCTCCCACACCCGAGAGAGATCCCGTTAGGCTGATCTCATTATACTTCAGCGACGGACTCAGGGTTCAGCTTGAGGGGGATGAGCGGGAGATCTTCGAGAGACTCGTCAAGATTATCGGAGAGAGGGATCCGGATGTGGTGGTCGGCTTTGGGCTTAATAGAATTCAGTGGAGCTACCTGTCTGAGAGGGCTGAGAAGCTTGGAATAAGGCTCGCGGTTGGTAGATTGGGATCGGAGCCCAGGACGAGCGTCTATGGCCACGTCTCGATAAGGGGTAGGCTGAACATAGACCTCGAAGACATGGCTAGGGACATACCTGAGCTAACCGTCGAGACCCTGGAGGAGTTCGTGAACTATCTTGGAATAAGGAAGGAGTTCGACTCGGTTGATGAGCATGAGTTCGCCGAGAGGTGGAGATCTGATAAGAATCTGGTCAAGAGATATTCTATGCAGAGGGCCGAGGCGATTATGGCCGCATATGAGGCTGTCAAGGACTTCATCTTCAGCCTCAGCGAGCTCACGGGAATGCCGGCGGACTACATCTTGACGGCCTCAGCCGGATTTAGGGTTGAGAACTACTTGATGACCCACGCGGTTAGGGTTGGGGAGCTCATTCCGAAGCGGATGGAGATCAGGCACGTAACCTATCCAGGCGGTTTGGTTAAGGCCCCCGAGCCCGGAATTCACGAGAACGTGGCTGTGGTGGACTTCAGATCCATGTATCCAAGCCTCATGATAAAGTATAACATCTCATTCGATACCCTGAGCCCCGATGGAGAGAACGTGGCCCCAAATGGATATAGGTTTAGGGCGAGTCCCGAGGGATTCCTCCCAAACGTCTTGAAGACCCTGCTGAGCGAGAGGAGGGCTATTCAATCGAGGCTTAAGGAGCTCGATCCGGAATCGGTTGAGGCGAGGGTCTTAGATGCCCGCCAAAGGGCCGTGAAGATAATCACGAACGCGATCTACGGCTACACAGGCTGGATCGGGGCGAGATGGTATACTAGGGAGGTCGCCGAGGCCACGACCGCCTGGGGGAGGGAGGTGATAAACTCCTCGATGAGGAAGGCTGAGGAGCTTGGGATGGCCGTCATCTACTCCGACACGGACTCCCTTTTCCTCAAGAACTATGAGGGGAGGCTTGAGAAATTCATGGAGTGGATTGAGAGGGAGCTGGGGCTCGAGGCGAAGATCGATGAGATCTTTAAGAGAGTGATATTCACCGAGGCCAAGAAAAAATATGCCGGGATAACCGCCGAGAATAAGATCGAGATAGTCGGGTTAGAGGCGGTTAGGGGAGATTGGAGCGGGGTTGCGAGGGAGGCTCAGAGGGAGACCGTGAAGGTCTTATTGGAGACGGGCGATCCGTCAAAAGCTCTAGCCAAGGCGAGAGAGTATGTCAAGAGATTAAAGAATAGAGACATTGAGCTCAAGAAGCTGATAATCTGGAGGCAGATAACGAGGCCGTTAGACGAGTATTCGGCGACCCAGCCGCACATAGTCATCGCCAGGCAGATGAGCAGCGAGGGCTGGAGGATTCAGCCCGGAGATAAGGTTGGATACATTATAGTAGAGGGGGCTGGGCCGCTCTATCGGAGGGTTAAGCCGTACTTCAAGGTTAAGCCCGATGAGGTTGACTGGAATTACTACATCGACAAGCAGGTTGTCCCAGCGTGCGGCAGGATTTTATCGGTCGTAGGTATAAAGCCGAGTAAGCTTAGGGAGGTGTCGAGGGAATCGACCCTAACAGACTTCTTCTAACACCGCTCGCTCTTAACGCGGCCACTTTCTATCGAAGTAGATGTTCTTGCCGTGCGCCGATAGGGGTATGCCTAGGGCGACGCTGCATTTAATGATCCCGAGCTTTATCGCCGCGACCCCTGCCGAGAACATTATCCTATTATCCACGTTTAGGATCGATGCGGTCTTGGCGGCCGATCCCACGGCTATCCCGAGATCTATGAGCTGGAGCGCGCAGTTCGGCCCGGAGTAATCTCTCTCAACCCTCTTCCCGGCTTTCCTAAATTCTTCGCATCCATTGTATCCGCATCCGCCGCAGTCGATCTCCTTCGGCTTCCCCCCCTTAACGCCTATCAGTAGGACTGCCGACGATTTTCTGACGCATTCAGCATCTCTTACGAAGAATCCTCGATCGGTCTCACGCCCAATCTCCTCCATCTTATCCGCAAGCCTCTCAAGATCTCCATGATCCCTTAGTAACACGATCTCTATATCATCTATTCCCTTGGCCTTTGGGGCTGTTCTAGCGCTTATCGCCATGAGCTTAGCCGCCTCGACCACAGCATCCCCCAGATCCATACCGGCTATTTGGCATGGTTCTTCTTAAAAACCTGTAGAATCTCTTATAACGTCCCAACGGGATTACTGTGTCGATGTCGATGGAGGAGTATCTTGAGGCGCTCAGAGGGGCTGCCGAGGAGCTCAGATCCGTAGATTTCGAGGTTCCGATAATATTTCACGATGACGCGGATGGATTATGCTCGGCGGCGATAGCGTCCACGGCCTTGGATAGAGCTGGGATTAAACACGAGCTATATTGTGTTGAGAAGCTTCATCCGGCGATAGTCAAGCTCATCCACTCGAAGGGCTATAAGCTCTACATCTACCTCGACATAGGATCTGGTAGGGCGGATCTAATAATGAAGAGCGTCGAAGAACGGGATTCGAGGGCGATTATAGTGGATCACCACGACCCGAGGAGGGTTGAGAGCGAGAGGATAATCCACCTAAACCCGGAGCTCTATGGATTCAGCGGCGAGACCGATGTAAGCGGGTCGACGGCAACCTACCTATTCATGAGAGGGCTGTCGAGGCTCGACGACGCCGCGTGGATGGCAGTCGTAGGGTCGGCTGAGATTCCGGGAGACTTGAGAAGCCTGAATAGGGTCCCGCTTGAGGACGCCGTTAGGATCGGTGATGTCGAGGTTAGGAGGGCGAGGGGGCGGGAGCGATATCTGATAAAGTTCTTGAAGAAGCCTTGGAACAAGCTATCATCCACCCTGACGGCCATGGGTAGCGTTGGATACTATAGGGGCGGACCATATCTCGCGGTGGAGTCCCTAAAGAGGAGGGCTATCGAGGAGGATCGTGTAAAGGAGTTCGAGGAGCTTAGGAGGAAAAGGTTTAATCAGGCCTTCGCGATCTTGGCGAAGAGGGGGTTGAAGGTCGACGGGATGGTTCAATGGTTTCATCTGGGAGACCTCTTCAAGGGCTTGGGATCGAAGACCATCGGAACATTCACGTCCATGCTAAG
>NJEK01000026.1 GCA_002255105.1 Candidatus Wolframiiraptor sp. EX4484-121 | reverse complement strand
GCTAAGAGGTGTAGTGGAAGGGTTAGGAGATACTTGGTGATGTTGGCGACGTCGATAGTTCGTAGGGAGGGTAGGTTTCCGCCGAGGCTTAAGGATTTGCGGAGGATTCTGAAGAAACTGACAACTCTAATGCGGGAGCTTGAGCCCGCCGGGGTCTAGGCGGGGCGAAAGCCATGGTAACGCCCCGTCTGTGAAGATTAGTGGCCCCGGCGGGCTCTTATGCCTGAATCCGGGGACCGTGAAAACTTGTTGCGGGGCTACTATGGCGGCCATACCGCCTAGACCCCTCCCTCTCCTCCTTTTTCTTTGTTTACCTCATACTTTACTGGTTGTTTTATGTTGTCTACCTATGACAGGTTGGCTTCTGCCTTAATCTTGGTTTGAGGATCTTTAAGACCTTTAGAAATGAGGGCAAAGTGTTACTCGGGGTAAGTAATCCCCGATTAAGTTTTTCAGGAATTCTTACTCAAGATCAGATCCAGGTCTTGGCCCACGCCGACGAAGAGGATCGGCTTATTTATCGAGTAGCTTATTGAGATCGCCGAGCCCCCTCTCGCATCCGCGTCGAGCTTAGCCAATATCACGTAATCTATTCCAACGTGCTCGTCGAATCTCCTAGCCTGCTCGACGGCGACGTTTCCGGCCAAGGCATCTCCAACATAGATGACGAGGTCTGGGTTCACGACACGCTTGATCTTATTCATCTCTTGGAGGAGATTTAGATCGATTTCGGTTCTCCCAGCCGTGTCTATCAGGACGACCGGAATCCTACTCGCCCTAGCGCTCATAACGGCATCCATCGCGACGGCGGCCGAGTCTGCTCCATATCTCTGACTCACAACTCTTATCCCGATCGGCTCGGCGAGCCTCTTAAGCTGCTCTATCGCTCCGGCCCTAAACGTGTCTGAGGCCGCGATCAACGACTTGAACCCCTCTGATTTCAGGTATTTCGAGAACTTCACTATGGTCGTGGTCTTCCCGCTCCCATTCGGGCCGACGAACAGTATTATGAAAGGCTCTCCACGCCTCCTCTTCTCCTCAATCCTCCTTAAAACATCATTCACATCCGCATCGTGGATGATCGAGGCCAAGATCTCTTCTAAGATCTTCTTCACCTCCTCCTCGACCCCGCCGAACCTCTTAAACCTCATGGACCTCAGCTTCTTGGATAGCTCATCTCCCAGCTTCTCGGCGACCTCTAGGGCCACGTCATTCGAGACCAACTGGAGCTTAAACTCGTTCACATATCTCTCTATATCCTTCTCGGATAGGCTCCTAGTTTTAACGCTCTCGACGAGTCTTGAAAAAGCTCCTCTGACTCCCTCAAGCATAGGCTTAACCTCCAGGGATCACCTCTTCTCCAGCTTCCTAGCCTCCGCCTCCATGAGCTCGACCATAATCCTCCCAGCCAAGAATAAATCCCTAACCGAGAGATAATATCTCGCGGAGTGGTTGAACGAGAGATTGGCGGTGGGAGGTATGTAGTCCTCCCTCTTCGCCCTCCAGAGCTGGGTAAGGATCCTGACCCTTGGGAGAAAGTTGAATGAGTAGCTCAGTCCTCCCAGCCTCTCCCTCTTTCCCCCGAGCCTCTTACAGACATTCTTATACTTCTCGGGATCGTATCCAAAGGATCTCGCGAATGGCCTTATGACGTATCTATCGAATAGGCTTCGATACCGCTTCGATCCAGGGAATCGATCATATGGTATCCAGTCCTCCTTCCTCCCACCTCCCGATGAGTAACAGAGGTATCTGGCTATTAGGAGGGCTATCTCCCCCCTAATCTCCTTGCCCGCTATGAGGTCCACGATCTCGCCCTTATCGAGCTCGACCGAGTAAGTCTTCGTCAGGAGGTTCACGATGAACCTTCCATGCCCTCTCCTAGAATCTCTTGGAGGCAGGTAGATCGCCCCGCATCTCCTAGCGACCTTATCTCCATCCTTCTTTAGAAGCTCCCTAATGGCTCTGGCATATTCGCCTTCAAGCGAGGGGTCGAAGATCTTCAGCTGCGACAAGGGTCTACACCATGATTGCGTCCTAATCCTGTTAAAGCCCATCTGGAAAATTAACTTTTCCCCGAATGACGTTAAAATAGCGGAGAGCGGGCTTAAACCTGGATATGAGGTTTCCGGGCCTCAGGCAGACGAGGTTCAACTTGATCACGGTCGGCTACGAGATACTCGATGGAAAGATCTTGGACACGAACTCCAAGTGGCTCGCTGAGAGGATAACCTCGATGGGCGGGAGGGTCTATAGGATGATGACGGTTGGAGACGACGTGGATGAGATCGCATGGGCGGTTAGAGAGTCTATTAGGGATGGGGTTGACTGGATAATAACGAGCGGGGGCCTCGGCCCAACCTACGACGACCTAACCCTCAAGGGAGTCGCGAAAGCCCTTAAGAGAAAACTCGTCTTAAGCAGAAGGGCCCTTGAGATGCTTAAGAGAAGATATAAGGAATTATATGAGAGGGGGGTGATACCTTCCCCCGAGCTAACCCCTCAGAGGATTAAGATGGCCATGCTCCCACGAGGCGGGAGACCCTTAAGGAACGAGGTCGGATCGGCTCCGGGAGTTCTCCTAAGGTCTGGAAGAACTAGGATCGCATGCCTCCCCGGAGTCCCCTCAGAGCTTAAGAGCATCTTCGAGAACGAGGTCAAGCCCCTGATCGAGAAAAGCTTGAGGAGGGTTTATAGGGTTGAGAGGTGGTTCGAGGTTAGGGGGATAGCCGAATCCACCCTGGCCCCGAGGCTTGAGATCCTCAGGTCGAGGAACCCCAACGTGTACATAAAGTCTCATCCGAGGATGGAGGAGGGGAGATCCGTGATCAGGCTTCAGCTAATCTCGGCGGCGAATAGACTTAAGACCGCTGAGAGGAGGGTTGAGGACGTTGCCGAGTCCTTAAGAGAGATCGTTATGGAGCTTGGGGGAGAGTTCAGCCCTATTAAAGGCGATGAGTCATGAAACATGAGCTACTCGACGGCGAGTGGGCGTATAGGGAGGAAAGCTATCGCAGAGCATTCGAACTCGCCGATAGATACGTTGAAGCATTCGTGGAGGGACTGAGCTCTGGAAGATCCGTGGGAGCCGAGGAGATCGATGTAAAGAGGGCTCTCCTCCTAGGGATGGGCGGCTCAGGCATAGTCTGCGACGTAGCGGCGGAGATACTCTCATCTAAGGGAATAGAGGCCCAAGTCTCGAAGGAGTATACGGCTCCGCCGGGTGAATGGGACTTGATCATAGCGGTAAGCTATTCGGGAAACACCTCCGAGACCCTCAACTCTCTCCTCAAATTCCTCGACCGAGGAGATAGGGTTGTCGCCGTGACCTCGGATGGCAGATTGGCGGGGTTGGGCGAGAGGCTTGGATTCAAGGTCATTAGGGTTAGGAGCGGAATACCTCCGCGATATGCTTTCCCAGACATGCTTGGAGGAATCCTAGGATACTTGGAGAACCTCGGCCTTAATCTCACGAAGATCAACCTAGATGAGATCAGAGAATTTCAGCAGGGATTAAAGAGGGATAGGAGGGCGGGTGAGAATCCGGCGAAGGAGGCGGCTATAAGAATCTCTAGATCGCATCCGATAATCTACGTGTATAGGGAGGTTAGGTTGCCCGGATATAGGTTGAAGTGTGAGCTTAATGAGAACGCGAAGCTCCTCTGCCACTACGCCGAGATCCCCGAGGCCCTACACAACGATATAGAGGCGATCCCCCGGGATGGGCTGATAATAGTTCCTAGGAGCTTCAGGGAGCGTTACGAGATCTCGAAGACGATCGAGGCTTTGAGCAGGCTGCTTGGAGAGGATAGGGTGTTCGGGTTGAGGGCGGGCTCCAAAAGCTATTTTGAGGAGGTAATCGAGCTTTTCATGCTCTCAGACTACATCTCCCTCTACACGTCGGTCCTGAGGGGCGTGAATCCACTGACCCTCCATAGAATCGAGAGGCTTAAGGATATTAATGTCGCCTACCATGAGATTAGGAGAAGGCTGGATGAGAAACTTGGGTAGGGGAGGATCGTTTAATCGGGGATTGAAGCCCATCAATAGACTTCTCTTCGCAATCCTCGCGACCATAATCCTCTTCATAATACTTGGAATAGGCTCGTCCATGCCCCTGAGCGGGGAGGAGGTGAGGCAGTTCATGGAGCAATTCGAGGATTTGACTAAAGACCTCACAGCGCTTAAGATCTTCGTGAACAACTTCACGATCGCATCGCTCTCCTTCATACCCTTTATAGGAGCCGGGATAATGGGGTTCGTGATATTTCAGACCGGGAAGTTCCTGGGATACATCTCAGCCCAATCCGGAATGCATCCGGCTCTACTAATCCTATTCTCGGTAATGACGGTCTATGGATTTATGGAGTTCTTGGGATATGGCGTCGCGGTCTCAGAGGGCATAATCCTCTCATACTCGATAATCAAGAAGAACTTTAGAAGCGAGATCAGATGGCTCCTCATAAGCATGGGAGTATCGGCCGCATTACTCCTCGCGGCGGCGGCTCTCGAAAGCTTCTTAATCAACGTGTTTGAGGAACTCATCCCTTCATCCGCTGGAATTTGACGAACATCCTTCTCGAATGAACCTCATATCCAAGCTTCCTATATAATCCAAAAGCCGCCGAGTTGTCTGAAGATAGATATAGGGCTGATAGCCCAGATTCCCTGAGAATATAGCTTGTTGCGGCTGAAACCGCTTTTGACGCATATCCCCTCCTCCTATACTTTGGATGGGTGAATACACCGCCGATCACTCCGCCGTAGCTCGACCTAGCTAGGATGCCTGAGGCTGAAACAAGTCTATCTCCTTTAAAGAGACCGAAGACCGGCAACCTCCTAACCCAGTTCTCGATATAAGCCCTACTCTTACCCCTAGCCGGCCACAATCTATAGAGATCGTATAGCTTATTTGCGTGGCTTTGGGAGAGTTTGATGACGCCGCTGAAGTCTACGAGCCTCTCCTCTCCCCGCCTAACCTTCATCAAGATCCAGTTATGGGTCTCGACGAGCTCAAGATTTTTCCCAACAACCCTCAGAAGCCTCGGATCCATTATCATGGAGCCCTTTTCCGGGGCGGCGTGCCTGAGTAGGGCTTCGGCGTGTTCAATGTCGTGTACCTCGATGATCCATGAATCGAGAGGTTTCCAATTCAGCAAGTATCCCCTCACTTCACCACCTTCCTCGACGACCCAGATCCTCGTATTCTCCCGCTCATGTAATAGATCGTGGATCGTGAAGAGATGTGGTGCGAGATCTCTCTTGATGTAGTCGAGAAGCTTCTCATCGAGCTCCGTTCCCTTAACGATCTCCAAGCCCGGTCTCGATCATTTCATCGATCATTAAATGTTTTGCTCGACCGGAAGGTTTATCCCAAGGCTGTGAGAGCTGATCTCGATGGTTGCGTTTAAACCTTTGATCGCCGGAGTCATGATCGCTTTAATCTTCCTCTCATCGCTCTACTACTCAATCTCTCTAGCGGACTGGTTTGATTGGAGGAGGAATGCGCTGAGCGACTTGGGGAACTCCGTTATGAGCTCGGTTGCCGCCCAATTCAACTTCAGCCTGCTCTTGGTCGGCCTCCTGATGATCCTACTGGCGTTGAACCATGTTAGACGTAGTTCGAGGGTTAGCTGGATACTATTCGCCATCTCAGGCTTCCTCCTCCAGATGATAGCCACATTCGACGAGGTCTATGGCCAGCTACACTTCCTAACATCCGTCGCCATCTTCGCGAGCATGGGTCTGACGATATTGGCGGATTCTATAGAGCTTAGGAGCAAGACCCTGCTCGGAATGTTCGCCCTCTACGCGCTCATCTGGCCACTATACTTCTTCATCAAGACATCTACTGGGATCTTGACGAAGGCCGCCGCGGCGGAGATGTTCTCAATAATACTATTCATGGCATATTTCATCCTAAGATGCATCAAGGCTCCTAGATAATCCATCACGCGATCTCTAAGAGATACTCCGAGACCCCCTCGAGGATGAATTGGACGGCTATCGCGGCGAGTAGCATGGCCATAACCTTCGAAACGACAGTCGACCCGATCCTCCCGAGAAGCCTGTGGATGGGCTCGATGAACTTTAAGACGATCCATGTGATGATGCAGACTATCGCGACCGAGATCGCCGTCGCCGAGAACCCCACGCTCTCCAAGTTTATGATCGTGGCCGTTATCGCGCCCGGGCCCACCAATAATGGGACTCCTAGAGGAACCGCCCCAGACTCCTCGGGCGATATCTTCGCGTAGACCTTCTCCTTCATCAATAGCTCCAATGCTAGGAATAGTAGGAGTATTCCGCCGGCTATCCTGAAGCTGTAGAGGGTTATGTTGAAGATCTTTAGAACCCATCTCCCAGCTATCGCGAAGATCATTAGGAGTATGAAGCCCGTTATGACGGCCATCCTGAAAGCCCTAGCCCTCCTCTCAGGATCCATATCGCTGGTAAGCCCTACGAAGATGGGAATGTTTCCGAACGGGTCGACGACTATGAAGAGCGATATCGTGGCCTTGAGGAGATCTAGAAGGAACTCTTGACTCATCTTCATGAAAACATCACATCTCAACCTATTATAGATAAAGCCGATCCACCATTAAGCCAATTAACCTACTCTATCAGGGAGACGGATCTAAGCTTCTCCAATAAGGTCATTAACGGCTGCCTGACCTCATCCGCCTCCACGTTGCTCACCTTCGCGAACTCCATCACGACCTCGTTCACAGTCTTACCATCGCAGATGCTCCAGATATAGGCCACAACCTCGTCGACCTTAAACGCCTGATTGTCGTCGTTTACGAGTAGCAGTCCGCCCTCCTCGTCCTTGAATAATGCTCCCCTTCTCTTGAGCCTGACCTCCTCCATGAACTTCTACTTATCCGCCACCTATATAAGTATTCGGAGTGAGGTCATGGGGGCTTGAATGGGCTCCAAGGTCTGCCACTTAAGGCTCTTGGAAGGAGGTTAACGTCTTCCACGATTATATCGGCGCCCATCTCGATGAAGTAGTTGAAGGAGAAGTCGTTGGTCAAGACGGATGCCATCGAAGAATTCAACCCCCTCTCTAGAGCATTCTTTACCGTCAACAGGTCTTCGGAGGAATCTCCTACGTAGAGGATCCTGCTAGAGTCTAGGAGACGCGAACATCTAATGAGCCCCATCGGATCAGGCTTCTCACACCAGCTTGGATCATCCGAGAATATCATGGCCCTTGAATCGAAATACTTTAGGAGATCGTTTAACGTGTATTCGGCTTCCCATCTCCTCCTCCCGCTCAGGATTCCCAGCCTACCATCAAACATCTCCGAGAGATCTCTCAAAGTTTCCTCCCGAATCAATAGCCTATCGTTTCTAATCGCCCCATCCCAGCGAACATACCTAGGCTCTCCTCCAAGCTTCTTGATGATCTCCTCTCCATCAAATATCTCGTTGAAGAGTCTAGAAAGCGTACTTGAGGTAGATCCATCATAAATGTTGTCCCGGAAGTCTGAGAGCACCTCCTCCCTACCATTACTCGAAGCTATCTCATCAAGAATGTTTTCAAGATCCGCTCTCGTGAGATACCTTCCATAAAGCTCCAAGCATTTGTCCATAATCCATTGGAGGGCGTCTGAAACGAATTCAGGCTGGCTTCGATCCCTAGATACATCTTCCAAGAATATGCTTATATCTACTCGATCTAATTTCCCGCGCCTTACATGCTCTCTCGGCGAGAACGCTAGGATCGTTTGAGCTATTATCGAGGCCGTGTCGGCATCATCGTTGAATCCCCCAAGCATCTTCAACGACTTTATCACCTGATTTACATCTCTTCCAAGCTTTACCTCCATTCCATAGATCTCCCTCAAGATTATCGATACCGTCAGCCTAGCTGTGAGATAATATGAATCCTCCACATCTATTAGGGTCCCATCGCAGTCAAAGATTATGGCGTCGAGTTCGCCCAGCTCCTCTAGAGACTTTGTCGAGACTAGGATCCCCTCGCCGAGGACTCTGTAGCTGGGTTTACGCAAGTCTTCAGCCCACCACTATCTGAGTCTTCTTTATCTCCATCACCTCGTCATGTAATCTCCTCAGGAGCTCTTGGTAGTCTGCCTCACCTCTCTCAACCATGTCCATCTCCTCCTCAAGCTTCCTCGTGAGCTCCTCCGAGATGTATTTCTGGAACATCTGGCTTAGGAAGCTGTAGACAGCCTTCCCCTTCTTGGTCGCTATCAGCCTCCCACCCCTCTCGATTATGTATCCCCTATCGAATAGGGT
>NJEK01000025.1 GCA_002255105.1 Candidatus Wolframiiraptor sp. EX4484-121 | reverse complement strand
AGGAGGAGGCTTATAGGACCGGAGGAGATGGCGAAGATGAAGGAGGCTCAAGAGTTTCAGAGAAAGCTCCTACAAGCTCAGAAGAAGGGCGACAAGAAGCTAATTCAAAAGTTGAAGAGAAAAGAGGAATATTATCAGAAGATAAGCGCTGAGGTCATGAAGAAGAATATGATCTTGATGTTCGTTAGCCTCGGAATCTTTTACGCGGTCTTCATGGCCCTAACGCCACTCTATGGAAGCGTTGGGGTGGTGGCGTCCCTACCCTCAGACCTCACCATACCATTCATCTCTCAGGGAAACAAGTTAACCTTCATAGGCTGGTATATCCTAGCATTGCTGGCGGCCGGGATGCCCATGGGGAAGATATTCGAGGTAAAGCCCGAGGAGGTTGAGAGCTATGCCAAGAAGGGCGTTAAGGACGAGAAGTAGGAAGAGGAAATATGTCCGAACCCCTGGCGGGAGGGTAGTCATACACTACGAGGATGAGAAGCGAGGCTTCCACAGATGCGCTAGATGCGGGGCCATAATCCATGGAATACCTAGGGAGAAGGATTACAAGCTCTCGCACAGCGAGAGAACCGTTGAGAGATATTATGGTGGAATGCTCTGCCAGAACTGCCTAGAGGAGCTCATTAGGATGAAGGTGGCGTCTGAGTGGAGTTCAAGTTCATCCTAGCCTAAAGAACTCCTTAACCGCTTGAAGGACGATTCTATAGACCGCGGGTTCGTCGAGATCGCTCGTGTCTAAGATTAGGTGGAATGGCTCAAAATCCCTCCCAACCTCGATCCCATACAGCCTTCTATAGAGTTCTATGCTCTCCGAATCCCTCTTCTCTAGAAGTCTCCTCGCCTCCTCAACGCTTATACCGCTTCTCCTCGCCATCCGCTCAGCCCTAACCTCCACCTTGGCCTTAAGCCAGATGTTGAACCCGCCTCGATAGAGCCATGGTAGAACCCAGCTATCTATGACCACGTCTCCAGCCTTTGCGAGCTCTATCAGCTTTTGGTCGACGAGCTTATCAAACTCAGGATTCTTCAGCCTCTCCTCAAGAAACCTCATCCCCTCCTCGGTCTCCCACCACTCCCTCCCCCCAGGCCTATAGCCCTTCTCAACCGCCAACATCTTCAGTCCATCTCCACCCGAGATGTATCTTAGGTTGAGGGATTCTGCGAGCCGTCTCGCTAGGGTGCTCTTCCCCGTCGCCGCCAACCCGCTCACGCAGATAACGATCTTCTCGGCCATCCCGCACACCTCTAGGGCCGTTAATGATCTTAGGGTATGAAGAGCTTAGGTTCGGGGTCGAATCTCTCGATTGAACGCAATCTCCCAAGGACCTCCAAAACCCTCTCCCTGACCTCGACAGGCTTCTCAAACTCCCTCACGACCTCCCCGTCGAGTATAAGGGGTTTTAGGAGGGGCTTAACGGGCTTGCCGCAGACCGGGCACCGCTCAAGCCTCGCATCAAACTTCGTGATCACGTCATGGAGGTTCTCGCATCTATAGACCTGCTTCCTCCCCGGAAGCTTCCCCCTCTTCGAGAAGCTCTCCCCATCCACCTCAACTATATCCATGGCGAGGTCTATGGATCTCGGGAAGGCTATCGATGTCCCGACCCCGAATCCGTCCGCAACGTCCGCGAGCCTCCTGACATCCTCTTCATCCAGCCCCCCGCTCACGAAGATCTTGACGTGCTTGTATCCGGCCGAGTCCAGAGCCCACCTAACCTCCAAGACTATCTTCCTCATGTCCCCCCTCCTGGAGCTCGGGGTGTCCAGCCTCACCCCATAAAGCCTCTCCCCAAGGGCTCTCGCCGCCGCCAAGCTCTCAAACCTCTCATCCGACAGCGTGTCGCATAGCGCTATCCTCGGAACATCTCCGGAGATTATCTCATCGAAAGCCTTCCAAGCCTTAACTTGATCGCCCATCGTCAATATCAGGGCGTGCGGCATGGTTCCGGTGGGCTTGACTCCGGCGAGCTCGGCTCCAAGAACTCCTGAGATCCCATCACATCCCCCGATGAACGCATATCTGTCGGCCATGGGGGCTATGGCTGGGTGGACGGCCCTAACCCCGAAGAAGAGGACGGGCTTACCCCATCCGGCGAGCTTGACCCTAGCCGCCTTGGTCGCTATGCTCGTCGCATGTCTCAGGATTCCGAGCAATCCAGCTTCGTGGATTCCGAAGTCCACGTACCTCCCCTCGATCGCCAGGACGGGTTCAAGGCTTCTGAAGAGCTCCCCCTCATCCATCGAGTAGACGTTTATCGGCCTTCCCTTGAGCAGGTTTGCGGCCTCCTCCACCCCCGCCAGGATCGCCCAATCATATCCGGCCGGAAGGCCATAGTTATGAACCTCCGCATAGACCCTGTGATGGGATTCCCCGGACTTCTCCAAGACCTCCCTAGTCCTCATGAAGTATACGTCCGTGATCTTTCCCTCGAGGATCTCCTCCTCGCTCGCGATGTAAAACCTCCTATCGCCGCCCAAGCCCATCACCCAAACTCTATCATGTCGGATCTGGTTAGCTTAGCCTTATAGATGAAGCTCATCTGCCTAAGCGATAAGGCGTAGTCGAACTCATTTAACGCGAGGATGCAGTCCACCGGCACAATCAGCCTATACCCCCTCATGGCCGCGCTCCCAGCCGTGTGAAGCACGCAGATATTAGCCAAAACCCCGGTCAAGATCAGGTTCTCCAAGCCCCTATACCTCAGGATATGTTCTAGTGGGGTTCCATAGAAGGCGTCATAGCTCGGCTTCCTCACGATGAATTCGCCCTCCTTAGGTTTAAGCTCTTCAACTATCTCCGCGCCCCAGCTACCAGCTAATGCATGCTCTCCCCAAACTTCGAACTCCGGATCATCCTCATGATGCCAGTCCTGAGTATAGATTATGGTCGCACCCACCTCGCGAGCAGTATTCAAGAGGGATTTAATCGGCTTTATCAGACTCTCAGATCTCGGAACGTATAATTTACCCCTCTCCTCGATGAAGTCGTTCTGCATGTCGATGACCATGACCGCGGTTCTTCGTGCATCGGCAGATACCTTAACGGCCCTCAGCTCCTCAGGGAGCTTAAGCATCTTAGGCAGGCTTATCCCCGATATTTTCTTCACCCTCCCATAAGTTCCACGAACCCATAATATTAGCTTATCCCGATAGAAGAGGCTTGGCTAACTTCACGGCCAATCTAGGATGTCTCAAAAGTTTCTTTGCAACCCTCATCACCTCAAGCCCATTCGCCAGATCGATGATATCCCTCTCATCTAAGATCTCGGCCAGTATCTCCCTCAAGGGCAGCCTCTCCGGAGACCTGCCCCGCGGCCAAGCCTGAGGAGATCGAGGAGTGTATTCCGCCGCCCGTCATCGGGATCACCATTCCAGCCGCATCTCCTATCAGGATGACATTATCTTGGATGAACTCGCTTATCACTCCCCCGACCGGGACAGGTGCACCCCTATAATCTATTATTTGAGCGCGGCCAAGTTCGTCCCTAAACGTCTCGATGAACCTGTGTAGGTATGGTTTTATCGGAGCGCCTCTGACACCTATCCCAACCTCCGCAATCCTCTCATTCCATGGAAAGATCCAGGCATATCCTTTTGGCGCAACCTCATTTCCAAGATAGAATCTAAACGCACCCGCGTCGGAGATCCTACATCCAGCCATTATACATTGAATCGTTGGAATAGGTTCAGACCTCTCTCTGATTCCAAGGCTTCTCGCGACCGTCGAATTATATCCATCGGCTCCGATCACGATCGACGCCTCATACACCCCTCTACTAGTCTTAACCTTCATCGATCCATCCGCGCGCTTAACAGATAAGACGCGCTCACCGACATGGATCTCAGCCCCCCTCTCAGCCGCCTGACAGGCTATCTCCTGCAGGAGCATGGTCTTGTTTATGAGATATCCGGTTCCATGAAGCTTTACGAACCTCATGTTCGGGGCATAGACGATTGCGCACTCCGCCTCGTTGTGGATCAGGCCCGGACTAGGCTCGACCTCGGCGGTCTTCAGGGTCGCCTTACTCACGGCCATGCCGCAGGGCTTCATCGCCATGATCCTCGGATTCATCTCAAGCAAGAGGGTCTTCGCGCCGACTCCAGCGGCCGACTTAGCGGCTGAGACCCCGGCGGGTCCGGCTCCAACAATTATAACGTCAAACCTCCTTGCGGACATTCACTCGATGAGATTTTAAGATGATTATAAACTTTCTTAGATGATTAACCTTTGATGAAAATGGGAAAGGTGGGAGGGTTTCCCGAAATTTTACCAAGTCGTGGTCTTCCTCAAGATTTTGATAAAGGCTTAATTATAGGGGGCTTTTAGGGGATGTTTGGGCAGATGACCGTGAAAGCCTTGGGAATAGCCCTGATAATTTTGATGTGCTTGGCCGTGATCAGCCCGATATATGGTATTGACGAACGTACGATGATCTATGAGGGGAGGCTCCTCGACCCGGTGGCGGAGCTCCTCTCAGGCCCAGTTTGGCTCAGGATAAGAGGCTATGATATCCACGAGGGCTTCACGTATTCCGAGAAATTAGCTTCGGCACCGGCTCAAGCTCCAGGTCTACCGATCAGGATACCGTATAGGGAGCCTTCTCCTAAGTTTAGCAGGAACCTCTTGATATCGGTCGATGTCGGGAGGATTCCATATCAAGCCGAGACGTGCATAGCCGTGAACCCGAAGGATCCGAATAACCTGGTAATAGGGTTGAATGATTACGGGTTTTATGCGCCGTCGGCTTACGCCAGCATGGATGGTGGGGAGACTTGGAGCGGCCCACACCCCATGGTCCCGCTCCAGAAAGATGATTATGGATCCGATGTTTCCCTGGCGTTCGATAGGAATGGAACGGTTTACTTTGCCTACATGTCGATTGGACGGAAGTGGGTTAGAACCCGAAACGTCGTCGTTGGGGATGAGAAGGCGAGCATAGTCGTCTCGAAGTCGGTCGATGGTGGGGAGACTTGGAGCGCTCCCAGGGTAGTGGCCGTAGGAGACATCTATGCCAGAAAAGATGAGGTGGTCGTGGTCTTCTTAGATAGACCTAGGATGGCGATAGGTCCCGACCCATTCGATAAAAGCAGGGATAGAATCTACGTCACCTACACGGAGTTCGTCTTACGCTATCCCCTAATTCCGGAGTATCCATATATCATGGCTCCGCTGATAAGCACGACGATAAAGCTCGTGTACTCGGTCGATGGCGGGAAGACTTGGAGCTCACCCAAACAGGTTAGCCCAATCTTCTCCTATTGGGCTGGAGAGGAGAGGAGGAGGATAGTTCAGGGGTCGGATCCGAGGGTCGCAGGGGATGGCAGACTATACGTGGCATACTATGACTCTCTGGATGATGGGCCATGGGATGGGCTATTCGCTCCAACGATAGTCTGGTCGGATGATGGGGGAGAGACCTTCTCGAAGCCCATCCACGTAGACCATCTCCTCGAGCTCGATTACGAGCTTCCGCCAACCCTCTTCAGGGCGTGGGTCTCGATGATGCCTCAGATAGATGTTGGGCCTGATGGAGAGGTCTACTTAGTCGTCGCGGCCAGACCCGGAGTATTAAGCCCGGACGACTCCGACATATTCTTCTATCGATCGCTTGATCGCGGAAAGACTTGGAGCTCCGCTAAGAGGCTCAACGACGATGAGACCACGAGGGATCAATTCATACCCGCCATAGCCGTCAGCCCAAACGGAACGATCCACGTAGCTTGGGGTGATAGGAGGCATGATCCGAAAGACGTGGAATACCATGTCTATTACACGAGGTCATCCGATAAAGGTGAGACGTGGATGAGGAATGTGAGGGTGACCGATGCTCCATCAAACCCAAACTTTGGCCTCTACCTATACATCGGAGACTACTGGAGCATAGAGGCGACCGACGAGGATGTCTATATGGCCTGGACGGACACCAGGCTTGGAAGACCCGGATCGCCCAGTATGAAGATAGGGTTCGCTAGATCGAGGCACATCCCCTTACCCACGATCCTGATCTCTCCTCCCGCGGGCGCGGCTGGGCAGAAGGTCACGATAATCGGGGAGAACTTCGTACCGGATAAGGAGGTCTATATCCAAGTTGGGGACGCATACGTATCGGTCGCCAGAACGGATTATGAGGGGAAGTTCAAGGTCGACATATTCATGCCCATGCTCGGGGAGGGGCCGTACAGGGTTAGAGCGATAGACGTTTCAGGAAACCGAGCTGAGGGGTACTTCTACGCGGAGTTCGGGATGGATACCATTAAGAAGATCTTGAGAAAACATCAAGAAAGCTATCAAGGGATGTTAGGCGAGATTCTAAAGCTCAAGAAGGAAGTTGAGGAGGCCACTAAGAAGATCGAGGCCAAGTCGAGTTCGAAGCCGGAGCTCATGAGCAGGATCGAGGCTCTAAGATCGGAGGTAGAGTCGCTAACCCAATTAACCTACATATTAGTAGCGCTCTTAATCGCCTCGGCGGCGATAATCGCATTGATCACGGTTAAGGTCTGGAGGATGAGGAGATGAGGGGCGCGTTAGCGCTCATCATAATAGTGCTTCTGATCGCGGCCATAGCGCCGATAATGGCTGAGGGGAGATACGTTCCTCCCCACGATAAGCCAGGGCCCGCCGCTGATAGGCTGATCTTCAAGAAGGTTGATCAGGATCTGGCGCCGAAGCTCATCGAGAGGGGGGACATAGACATCTATCTCTATAACTTGAAGGTCTCGACGGCGTATGAGTATCTCAAGAGCGAGAAGGTTAGGATCTATGAAGCCCCATCATCCATGATATCGATCCTAATGAACCCCGCCCCAGCTCCAGAGGGATCCCTAAACCCATTATCGATTAGGAGGATTAGGTGGGCGATCCAATTCTTGATCGATAGAGACTACATCGCCAAGTCTATTTATCGGGGCTTCGCCCTCCCAATGTACTCCCACGTATCTCCGCTTGATTATGATTACTTGATCGTGGCGGGGGCGTTGAAGGAGCTGGGGATAACCTACGATCCAGACTATGCCAAGGAGATAATCTTCGAGGAGATGAGGAAGGCTGGCGCAAAGCTGGTCGACGATAAGTGGGTCTATGAGGGGAGACCCGTCGAGCTGAAGTTCATCATAAGGATCGAGGATGAGAGGAGGGAGATAGGGAACATGCTCGCCGAGGAGCTCGAAAAACTGGGATTCACGGTCAAGAGACTATACATGGACTTCGCCCAAGCCCTCTCAATAGTCTATAGAACAGATCCGGCGGCATTCGAATGGCATCTATACACGGAGGGATGGGGGAGGGGGGCCGTTGAGAAATATGATTACGCGACCATAAACCAGATGTGCGCTCCCTGGCTCGGATATATGCCCGGCTGGCTCGAATACGGATTCTGGCAATACGAGAACAAGCAGCTGGATGAGCTCGGGAAGAAGCTCTTCAAAGGAGAGTATGGGGATCTAACCGAGAGGAATGAGCTCTACGTGAAGGCGACGAGGCTCTGCCTACAGGAATCGATTAGAGCTTGGGTGGTGGTCGTAATGAACGCCCTACCAGCCAGAGCCGACCTAAAGGGGGTCTCGACCGACGCCGTCTCGGGTCTAAGATCGCTCTGGACCCTCAGGTCGGCGTATGTGGAGGGCGGGGAGCTTAAGGTGGGCCATCTCTGGGTGAGGCCATATATGGGATCGGCCTGGAACCCCATCGCGGGCTTCACCGATGTCTACAGCGTGGATATTTGGAGACAGCTCCACGACCCACCGATCTGGAGAGATCCCTCGACCGGAATCCCGACGCCATTTAGGGCTAACTACACGGTTGAGACCGCCGGGCCTGAAGGATGGATCGATGTGCCGGAAGACGCTTTCATCTGGGATTCTAAGAGTAATTCATGGGTTAGGGTTGGTGAGGGAGTTAAGGCGAGGAGCAAGGTCGTCATAGACTATAACCTATACTTCAAGTCTAGGTGGCATCACGGGATAGGGATGGATTGGAGCGACGTTCTATACTCAATCTACCAGACATTCGACCTAGCATATAATCCGGAGAAGTCTAAGATCGAGGTGGCCCTAGCGGCCACGAGCAAGCCGATACTCGAGACGTTCAAGGGCTTCAGGATCCTAGACGAGTATAGGCTGGAGGTTTACGTCGATTACTGGCACCCGATCAAGGATTACATAGCCGAGTATGCTCAGCCATGGGGGGCGAGCATGCCGTGGGAGATACTATACGCGATGGATATACTTGTCTTCGAGGAGAAGAAGGCGGCGTACAGCGATACAGCCGCAGCTAGGATGCAGGTCGACTGGCTGAACCTGATAGAGCCGAGGCAGGCTAGAAGGCTTGTAAGAATCCTTGGGAGGTTGATGGAGTCTGGAGAATATCCTAGAAACGTCTTTGAGATCGGCTCTGAAGAGACGTGCTGCCCCCTCCCAACATCTAAAACGTGCTTCGAGGGCGTTAGGGAAGCCTTAAAGAGATACTCGGCCTCGATCGAGTGGTTTAAGGAGCACGGCCACCTAGTGATAAGTAATGGCCCATTCTACTTGGAAAAGATAGGTACCGTGGCCGAGCAATACGCCGAGCTTAGAGCCTTCAGGGATCCAAGCTATCCATTCAAGCCCTCGGACTTCTATGTCGGCGAGCCTGAGAGGATAGAGCTCGACGTTCCTAGAATAGTCAACGTGGTTAAGGGGGAGCCCCTAAAATTGGATGCGCATCTTGAGGGACCTGGAGAGCTTGGCCTAAAGCTCATAATGCTCGACCCATATTCTAGAAAGATCATCTACGAGGCGGATGTTAGGAAGACCCCGATCGAGATGCCCGCCGAAGTCTTTAAAGGCCTCAGGGAAGGGATCTATAAGCTCTCCATAATAGCTTACAGCGACTCGATCTCGATGGTCTCCGAGAGGGTCGTCGAGATAAGCTTAAGCGAGAAGCCCTCGATGACGGCCACCATAACCTCGACCCCCACCCCGACCGAGACAAGGGCGCTTAAACCACCCGGGAGGCCGGCGATCATCACCCCAACCCTGATCGCGATAATTGTCGCGGCGGCCGCGGCGTCGATAATCGTATTAAGGCTCAGAAAGAGGTAAACGATTATATCCAACTATCTTGAACTCCTTTGCGACGAGGCTTGAGATATCCGAAAGAGGTGATATATGCCGTCTTAGTCGTCGCGGCCATAATATGCTTCATCATCGGATACAGCCTCGGCCAAGCATATACGGCTCAGGAGATCAAGGCCTATCAGGCCGAGATAAGCCTCCTGAAGAGAAGGAACCTAAGCTTGGAGGATAGGGTCAAGGAGCTTGAAGAGGAGCTCATGGGGCTTAAGTCGGAGAATCTGAAGCTCTCAGGGACGGGGGAAGCTCTTAGGTCGAGAATCGGCGAGCTCACCTCAAGGTTGGAGAAGGTGGTTAGGGAGCTTGAGGAGGCTAAAAGGGCGGCTGAGGAGGAGAGGGCTCACAGCGCGGAGCTTGAGGATAAGCTATCCAAGCTTTCCAAGGCCGCTGAGAAGCTTAAGGATGACAAGGAGCTCCTAGTTACCCTGAGGGCCGGCGTCCCCGAAACCAGGGATGAAGCTGAAAGGTTTTGGAACGATACGAGGGAGCTTGTCGAGAGGATAGATCCGAACATGGTCCCGATGATCGACAGGATACTCTACTACCTCGATAGCTACTTCGACTGGGTTGAGGCAGCTCCCTCGGAGAATGCGACGAGAGAGGCGATCTGCGATTGGCTCTTAAACTACTCGAGGAACTTTGAGGCCCAGCAATATGGGAGGGCTATAGCGGAATTTAGGAGCGCCGCATATAACTTGATAATCTCCCATCTAAATGAGGTCTTGATAGCCTTGGAGGAGGTAAGATGAGGAAGACGTGCACGATCCTCGCGGTAATAGCCCTTCTAGCGTTGATCCATACAGTCCATGCGGAGGCTCCGGAGCCTGGAACGGGCTTCGCGACAGCCCCACTCTTAAAGGAGGGCGTCTACGACTATCATCTGGCGGCTGGCGAAGCCCACTTCTTCAAGGTCTGGCTTAGGACGGGTCAATCGCTTCACGTGATAATGAGGGTTCCTGCAGATCAAGACTTTGATCTCTATCTCCTAAGCCCTGAAAGAGATCTGCTGGATCGGAGCGTTGGGCCAAGAGGCGAGGTCGAGAGGGTATCTTACCAAGCATCCTATCCAGGATTCTACTACATCCTCGTCCACAGCTATGGTGAGTCGAGCGGCCTCTACACCCTGAGGATAAGGATAATCGATCAGCCGACTAAGACCATCACGATAACGCGGACGGAGACGATCTATCTCACCGAGACCATCAGATCGCCGATCATAAGGCTTGAAACCGTTACGAGGACCGTCTATATGACCGATACCGAGGTGGAGAGGATTTATGTTGAGAGATTTCCATGGGTCTTCGTCAGCTTCGTGGTTCTAGGGGTCTTGATAATGGCCGGATTGATCATGATGGCGACGATCATTAGGCGGGAAAGCAGGGGTTGATCACCCTGAGATCCGTGAACATCTAAACCCTAACTCGCGTTTCTAAACATATCTCCCGGCCTAGTCCTCCTTTAGGGGGCCGATCCACGGTCCTCGGCTAGTAGATTGCAGGCCACCCAGTGTCCTTTCCTCACCTCTAGAAGCGTGGGCTCAACCCTCTTGCATATAGCCCTGGCATAGGGGCATCTTGGATGAAATCTACACCCAGTTGGAGGATTTATCGAGCTCGGGGGCTCACCTTTTAGAGTCTTCCTCTCTCTAAATCTATTCCTCGGATCCGGCTCCGGAACCGCCTCGATCAGGGCTTGAGTATATGGGTGGAGTGGGTTGTTGAGGAGCTCCCTCGGATCGGCCCTCTCAACGATCTTGCCAAGATACATGACCGCTACCTCATCGCTGAAATGCTTGGCCGTCGCTATGTCATGAGTTATATACATGAAGGTTATCCCATACCTCTCCTGCAAACCTCTCAGGAGATAGAGGATCTCAGCTCGGCTCGAGGCATCTATCATCGAGACGGGCTCATCGGCCACGACATAATCGGGCTTGAGTATCAGGGCCCTGGCTATCGAGACCCTCTGCCTCTGGCCACCGCTTAGCATGTGGGGATA
>NJEK01000024.1 GCA_002255105.1 Candidatus Wolframiiraptor sp. EX4484-121 | reverse complement strand
GGAGACCTACAGGTGTATTCGAGCAAATACACGGTCGAGAAGGAGACCGCCGGTGGATCCGTTAGGGCGAAGTTCTACGATGTAACCTTGAGGTTGAACTCTACGGGTTTAGCGAATAAAACCATAGTGGAGTCGTTGAAGGGCGACTTGAGAAGGGGGAGCATCGAACTTAAATTTGACATAGTTAAATGCGTTGCGGAGCTTAAGAACATACCGGCCGCGGAGGACTACATCATCAGACTATACTTTAAGGATAGGAAGGTCGGAGAATTCCACGACATAAAGGTGGAGAAAGAAAATCAGGAGATCGAATTGAAGCTCAGAGGATATGTTGTGAAAGTTAACGTTAAGAGTCTCGATGGAGAGCCCCTGAGGTCGAATGTCGTTGTAACCCTTCCAACGGGGGAGAAAGTCACGTCGTTTGAGACCGCTGAAGATGGGTCGGGCTCATCATCCCCGCTCCTCCCAATGCCCTACCACATACACGTATACCTCGATGGGATACACGTTGGAGAGGAGGAGATAGTTCTATCATCCAACATGAGCAGATCCATAATGGCTTCTGTGAGAAACGTGGTCTTCAAGGTCTATGATCGCGATGGTAAGGACATCTTGAAGAATGTGAGCCTCGAGGTCTCGGCTGAAAAATTGAAGAGGACGGGTTCAAGCGATGAGGAGGGAAACATCCTGATTAAGAATCTCCCCACCTACACCTACCGTATAATTGCCCGATACCTCGGGTTCATAGTCTTCGAGGATAGGATCGTGATAGAACCTGATATGGAGGAGTTGAAGATAAGGGCCTCGGGGGTCTTGGATGCTAGACTTAGATTCTTGGACGCGTTAAAGAATCCCCTCGATGGAGGAGAAGTTATCCTGTCATTCGGCGGCGAGAAGCTCAGGGCCAAGATCGGGAGATATGGAGATGTTAGGGTTGAGAACCTGCCGAACACAACCATTACGGTCGAGCTGTTCTATAAGGGGGTGAAGGTCGACACCCAGCCGAGGGAGTTTAACCTTAGGATGGATGAGATGTCCATAGTATTCTCGTCAAGGGTTCATCAAGCAACCTTCAAGATCTTTAGAGGTGATGGAAAGCCTCTGAGAGAGGGGGTCGCCGAGGTCTATATAGATGGAAACCTCACATCAACTCACGACCTAAAGGAGGAGAACGAATTTACCGAGAGATTGCCCGAGGCCGATATACTCGTAAAGGTGAAGTTTAGGGGGAGGCCCGTTGGAGAGGAGGTGATCTACCTCGAAGAGCCCACGAAGGAGGTATCGATAACGACATCCATCTACCCGTTCGAGATGAGGATCTACGACTCGGCTGGAAAGCCCGTGAAGGGCGCCATGGTTACCATATCGGATCAGTTTGGGAAGATCGCCGAGGCCGCGAGCAACGATAAGGGAGTATTCTCCACCATAATCCCAATAGGGAAATATAACTTCACGGTATCGGTGGGAAATCAAACCTGCTCATACATGCTGGAGATTAGGAAAAACATGGTCTTCAACCTCCTCTATCCAAGCGAGCAGCCCACGAGCTTCGGGCTCATAATCGCCTTCGCGGCGATAAATCTCGTGATCTCAGGTCTAACGATCTCGAAGCTCTCCGGATCGCTTAGAAGGGCTGGTAGAAGGAGGAGGCGTAGGATTCCCAGAATATAGGTGAGGGGAGGATGAGCGGGGGAGATAAATTCTTCCTATTCGCGACGATAATCCTCCTCTGCCTGCTGGCCACGGCGTTAACCTATAGATTGTCGGGTAGAGTTGTCCCATTCCTGGTAGTCGAGTCTGGGAGCATGTATCCGGTCTTGAAGGTCGGAGATGTCATAGTGATTAATGGGGTGAAGCCTGAAGATCTAAGGGTAGGAGATGTCATAGTCTACTATAAGCCTGGGACCAGCGAACTCATAGTCCACCGAATAGTTAAGATAACTCGATCCGGGGTTTATACGAAGGGGGATGCGAATCCGGGCATCGATATCTGGTGCCCGATACCCTATGAGAACATCGTTGGGAGATGGAGCGGTCTCAAGATACCATATTGGCTTGGAGTGGGATACCTATCTCTCTTCCTAAACGGCGAGATCTACCCCCCATTCGGCCCAATATTCCTCCTCTTCCTGATAATCCTAAACATAATATTGATAGTCAAGGACTTGGTTGAGAGCTGGAGGTCCCGTGGAGAATCTCCCGAACAGACTTGACCAACAAGTTTAACAGCCTCTCATATTCGCTTCCCCCACCAGCCCTCCTAACAATGGACTCTGCATAACTTATCTCATTCAAGATCCTTAACAGCTCTCCGGATCTATTCAAGAAGACCTTAATCCTACTCGCGTTCACGGATGCCTCGATCAGGGCGTAAACGGCTCTACTATAGGGCTCGATCCTCAAATCCCCGAGATATACCGAGACAGGCTCGCAGACGATCTCGGCCCGATCAATAGACTTCTCCATAACCTCTTTAACCTCGAACTCTACATACGCCTCCGCGCCCCTCAACCTTGGAGCTTTAACGTGCTTGGACTCCTCAAGTTCTTTGAGAAGCTCATGTTTGAGCTCCGGAAGACATCCGAGGACAAATGGCCTCGGATCTCTCGTTATGTTCGCTACACCCTCGCCGACTTCAACCAGATTTCGATAGGTCTTCGCGGACTTGAATGGGTGAAGTGCGAATTTCTCGAATCCCTCCGAAAACCTCAACCCCATCGGCGCGATATCCGGCTTTCCATCGATCGAGATGCTTGAGATCAAGACCTCATAGATCACGTGCGGCTCGAGACCGCTCAAAACATCGGAGACCCTCATGGGCTAAATCCCTCCAGTAATAGAGCTGAGAGAGACGCCGAGAGCAGGTCGGCGGAGGATCCGGGCCTAAGCCTTCTACTCCTCCTGATCCTTCTATCGAACTCGGTTAAGGCCTTTCTCCCGGCAGGCGTCGATACACCTCCAAGCTCGAGCACCTTTGAGGCCGTGGAGGAAACCATCTCCGCCATGGATCTCCCAGCCCTCCTAACTATATGGGTGTCCCTATGTCTGGCTAAGATCTCCAAGAACGTCTGAGCTAGGGCGGCGTTAAGGTCCTCGAACTCGCGGACATTCTTCTTCAAGATTCTCAGACAGTCTCCTAGAGTCCATGAGTATCCGGTCACCCATTCATGGGCCACGACATCGTAGTCCCTGTAAGCGCTTAAGGCTTGGATGGGCGTTATCCTCTCCTCCTCTATCTCCTCATAGGTCTCCTCCCTCAAGACATCTAGGTATGGAACGCGGCCCAATCCGCCCGGAGACGCGTGGGCTATCGCCTTGAATATGTTCACCGTATCCCTCCAATCCATGGACCTAAGAACCCTCTTAACCCTAGAGCGTAATGAAGTAGATTTTATCGGAGTCCTCTTACTGGAGCCTGCGGCCGAGGCCATTGGAGCGATTAAGAGCCATGCTCCTAGATGGGTGTTCCCCCCACGCTGAGAGCTCATGAAAGCCTTCACCCCTCCTAAAATTATTTTACCCAGCCCCCGTCCACGTCCAAGCCTCGCGGCCCTCGTGATCCATGGCCTCAGGCTCACGGCCGATGCCAGAAAGTGGTGATATGAGGTCTCTCCATAATCATGAATTCTATCGACAAGTCCCGGCTTTGGGGTCGTGCTCAGCTCTAGGAGGAGCGCCAGCTCGAAGCATCCCGAGATCCACTCAAACCTTGAATCCGCCATCCTCAACAGCCCCCATCTCAAAATGCCTTTAAATTGATTTATGGAGAATTTTTTGACGGCGATGGGCGAGCTGGCCGCGAGGATCTGGG
The DNA here is from genome assembly GCA_002255105.1 of Candidatus Wolframiiraptor sp. EX4484-121. The sequence continues at coordinate 9,061 of NJEK01000024.1, read as the reverse complement.
AGGACTTGGAATTCGACATAGTCAAGGAGGCTTGGAACACGTACTATCTCGAGGATGGGGTTAGGATTAGGGGGAGGACTATCTTGAAGAAGCTCATGAGGAGGAGGCGGGGATCAAAATACGAGTTCAACGCCGACTTCCAGAACATCTTCATCACGATAGCGCCGATCCATCTTAGAGGTAAGCCTGGAAATCCGTTGACTAAGGAGGAGCTGATGAATGCGGCGAAGATCGGGAGACCCGTGAGGGTGGTGGATTCGAGGGAGGACTGGAACATCTATCTCATTCCGGACATGGATATGAGGTTGAAGGTCAAGTTGACTGTGGTCGAGGTCTATAGGATTCCGGGGAGATATGATAGGTATGGGGAGCCGATTTACGCCATCCGATCCACGAACGTTATAGTCCCGATGAAGAAGGAGAAGTGATCAGATCATCCTCTCACAGGTCTCAGCCTCTCTAAGAGCCTATCGAGGGACTCGATCTCGATCAAACCATATCTCTTGAACTCCATGAGCTTTCTTCGATAGCTTAGATCTATCTCTCCGACCACGCCCTCCAAGCTCTGGGTCAGGGTCTTCATCAGCTTCTCACCCTCGGAGTCCAGGTCTGGGAGGAGTATAACCCTCCTCACGGCTCTCTGCTCGAAGAACCTCCTCAACCCCTTAATCGACTTCACCTGAATTATCTCACCTCTGACTCCAGCCCTTCTAAGCCCCTCCTCATCCCTCCTACCCTCGACGATTATGGGAACCCCGTTCAGGGACTCGGCCGAGAGCTTATCCACTATATTCAAGAGTTCCTCGAATAATCTCGACCTAAACTTCAACCTCTTGGCCATCTCCTGATCGCCTTCACCGAGCAAAATTGAGTCGGTAAACCCATGATTTAATCATTTTTTGACGGCGGATTAGGCCGAAGATCCCGATCGGTAAGTTCCGATGATATACGATTGTATTATCAAGAGCTTTATCCGAATCACTTTCAGGCTAGTCCCCGGAGGTGATGGATGTGAGGGTGGTTACAGTTCACCTGCCAGAAGCTTACATAGAGGCCATCGATCAGCTCGTTAAGAGGAGGATGTACCCGAATAGGGCCGAGGCCATTAGAATGGCTGTAAGGGACTTCATAATGGAGGAGGCAAGGGTAGGTGAATGAGGATCTATTCAACTTCAAGAAGGACTTCTCGGAGGAAGTCAGGATAACGCTGATAGGGGTTGGTGGAGCTGGATGCAACACAGCCGATAGGCTGCTGTCGACGGGTCTTAAGGGGATAAGGATAATCGCGGCGAACACCGATGTCCAGCACCTAGACATGGTCAACGCGCACTACAAGGTGATCTTGGGGAAGGGTGTGACGAAGTTCAGGGGGGCTGGCGGAGACCCGGAGATGGGTAAGCAGGCGGCCGAGGAATCTGTAGACGAGCTGAGATCGGTCCTCGAAGGATCGGATATAACGTTCGTGGCGGCGGGGCTCGGCGGAGGGACGGGGACGGGTGGGGCGCCTGTCGTGGCGGAGGTCGCGAGGGAGCTTGGATCGATAGTCATAGGGGTTGTTACGCTTCCATTCAAGTTTGAGGGTAATGTTAGGAAGAGGATAGCCCTTCAGGGATTGGAGGATATGAGGAGGAAGTGTAACACGGTCGTGACCATAGATAACAATAAGCTGCTCGACCTCTATCCGCAGTATAGCTTGAAGACCGCGTTCAGCATAGCCGACGAAGTGATAAGCAACATGATAATGAGCATAACCGAGTCCATAGCCAAGCCGAGCCTCATAAACATAGACTACGCTGACTTCAAGGCGATAATGATGAGAGGGAAGCTGGCGGCGTTAGGGGTTGGGAGATCCTCGACCCCGAATAGGGCTGAGGAGGCCACGTTCACAGCCCTCCAAACCCCCCTACTCGACATAACCTATGAGGGATTGACTGGAGCAATAGTCCACGTAACCGGCGGAGATGATATGAAGATAAGTGAGGCGGCGAGGCCTGCCGAGATAGTCTCCGAATTGATGGGCGATGAGTCTCTCGTGATCTGGGGAGCTAGGATAGACAGCTCGCTCGACTCAACTCTCCAAGTATCCTTGATCTTGACCGGCGTTAAGAGCGATAGCTTAACGGAGCCCGAGGAAGAGGAGAAGAAGCAGGCTTTCAGCGACGAGGAGCTTGAGAAGATAATGGAGGAGCTTGGGATAAAGCCTCTAAGCTAACCCCCAACCTTTTTCTGGATCTTAATCGATTCAAGCCTTCTAAGCTTCTCATCTATCTCCTCTCTCGTAATCTTCCTGAAGAGGGGCTTGGGCTTCTTGATCCTGTGGCCCGATGGTATGAGCTTCTCGACATCGCTCCACCTAAGATCCTCAACCCTCCTATCGAGATTCAAGTAATCTAATATTCTCTGAGAGGTGAATGGAAGATATGGGGCTGAGATCACGGCAAGCGCGTGGACGATTTGAACGAGAACGTAGAGGGCGGTGTTCGCTTTCTCGGGATTCGCCCATGGAGCCGTCTCGTTCAGATACCTATTACCCTCCTGGGCGAGCTTTAGGATGGTTTTTAACCCGGCCTTGAACTCGCATCCCTCGATCTTCCTCCCAACCTCTTCGGCGAACTTGATCCTACTCGATAGGATCTCCTCATCCCTCTCATCGAGTTCTCCGGGCTCCGGGACTACTCCATTCATCTTCGAGTAGATGAAGGTCAATACCCTGTGGACGAAGTTTCCATAGGTTCCTATCAGCTCCCCATTTATCTTCTCCATGAAGTCCTCCCACTTGAAGTCTGTGTCCCTGGTCTCGGGGGCTATCGCCGTCGCATAATATCTCACCACATCCGGATCATATTCCTCAAGTAGCTCATGGAGCCAGACGACCCAGCCCCTGCTGGTCGAGAGCTTCTCGCCCTCAAGGTTCACGAACTCGTTCACGACCACGTTATATGGTAGGATGTAGTCTCCGTGGGCGATTAGGAGGGCTGGGAATAGGATCGTGTGGAAGAATAGATTGTCCTTCCCTATGAAGCAGTAGAGCTTCGTGTTCTCGTCGAGCCAGAACCTCCGCCACCTCCCCGGATCCCTGGCGACGTTCATCGCCCAATCCTTCGTGGCCGAGATGTATCCGAGCAGGTTTTCAGCCCAGTTATAGATCACCTGGCCCTCAGCTCCCGGGAACGGCGCCTGCGGCCCCCACTCATAATCTCTCGTTATGTCCTTGTCCCTCAACCCCTCCTTCTCAAGCCAGGCCACGGTCTTGTTGTAGGTCGCCTTCCTCCAAAACCTCTTACCCTTGACGTACTCCAGGACCTTATCCGCCAAGACGCTAAGTTTTAGGAAGAAGTGCTTCCTCGTCCTTATCTCGGGCCTTGATCCGCAGAGGGAGCATCTCGGATCCTTCAATTCGAATGCCTCATACCATGCTCCACAGACCTCGCAGACATCTCCATACTGGTTTGGGGCGCCGCACCTCGGACACGTTCCAACTACGAACCTATCTGGGAGAAAGATCTTGCATTTCGGGCACCACCACTGCTTCACATCCTTCGAGTAGATGTACCCCTTCTCCCAAAGCCTTTGATAGAATTCCTTGACGACCTCGTGGTGGATTGGCTTACTAGTCCTAGAGAATATGTCGAAGCTTATCCCAAGCCTCTCAAAGACATCCTTCTGCTGAGGATAATATAGGTCGCATAGCTCCTTCGGCGTGATCCCCCTCCTCATGGCCTCGATGACTATGCTGCTCGCATTCTCATCGGTTCCGCAGACGTAGATGGTCTCCGCCCCCTTCATCCGCTTAAACCTCGCGAAGATGTCGGCTGGCAGATATGCTCCGGCCAGATGGCCGAAGTGTCTCGGGGCGTAGGAGTATGGGAGAGCCGCCGTGATGAGAACTCTTTCCCTTAGCCCTCGCACCCCCTCTTGTGTTAGCTTGTCACCCCACCTTTTAAGCTTAAAGCAGATCCATAGCTCAGCGGATGAAATCGTATGGGCGATGCACCACTGGCAGTGCTTGGCGACCCCTAGGGCCACAGATATGAGCTCCTTGGTCTTTGTGTCGAGGTATCCCTTCTCCTCAACCCTCCTTATGAACAGCATGAGGGCCTTCGCCTGCTCCGGGAACTCCTTCGACATCCTCTCCAAGAACTGGTTTATCTCCTTAAGCCGCTCCTCAGCCATACAAACACATGGCTTTCATCGCAAATTTAAGTCTATCACTTAGTCAGCCGAACAAATCATATCGATTGAATACTCGGCATTATGGGTGGATCGTTAGTCGTCCGATAACGGAAAAGGATATACCCGCTTAATCCATCTCAAGGGTGGACATGAGGAGAGGATACGTCATAATATGTTCGATTATCGCGTTGGCGATCACATCGGCCGCCCTAGCCCTGAACGCAAACCTGATCGGCGGCCATAGGAGCCGAACCCTGAGGATATTTCATGCGGGGTCCTTATCGGTTCCATTAAGAGGGGTTGCGGAGAGGTTTGAGGAGGAGAATCCGGGGATTGAGGTGGTCTTGGAGCCGTCTGGAAGCGTGCTGGCCGTGAGGAAGATCACCGAGCTCCATAAGACAGCCGACATCCTGATGACCGCCGACTACGGGCTGATAAACGACATGGTGATTCCCAACTACGCCGACTTCAACATAGCCTTCGCTTCCAACAGGATGGTCCTAGCATACACGGACAAGAGCAGGTACTCAGGTGAGGTAAATCCCGAGAACTGGTTCGAGATATTGATGAGGGAGGATGTGAGATATGGGTTCTCGAATCCGAATAATGATCCATGCGGCTATAGATCGCTGATGGTTTTGGCTCTGGCCGAGAAATATTATGGCTTAAGGCTTCTCGAGAAGCTGGTGACCGATAAATCGAACATCATCGCGAGGGAATCCGGCGGAGAATACCTAATATATGTTCCAAGGGACTTCGCGCCGAAACCTGGATCGAACCTCGTGATAAGATCTAAGTCTGTTGACCTGATAGCCCTACTTGAGAGCGGGGCAATCGACTACGCGTTCGAGTATAGGAGTGTCGCCGTACAGCATGGGCTAAAATACGTGGAACTGCCGCCCCAGATAGATCTGAGCGATCCCGGATTCGATGAAGAATATGGAAGGGTTCACGTCTATCTGCTTTATGGGACGGATGAGCAAAAGGAGGTAACCGGAAAGTCCATACTCTATGGCTTGACGATACCGAGATGTGCCGAGAATAGGGATCTGGCGATCAAGTTCGTAAACCTACTGTTGAGTGATGAGGGGAGAGAGATCTTCGAGAAGAATGGCCAATCATTCCTAGATAGATTCATGATATATGGAAGTGTTCCGGGAGGGATTGAGCTGGGGTGATGATATGAGGATTGAGAGCCTATTCTTAACGTTCTCGATACTTGGATCGATTATCGTTCTCGCCCTCCTCATCCCCATGATAATGATCTTCCTCACGACGAATCCCATTCAGATGGGGGAGGCTTTAATGGATTTGGAGGTTCTAAACGCCCTATCAACCACGTTCACCGCCGCGGCCACGGCGACCATCTCAGCCCTACTATTCGGAACACCCCTAGCATACGTCTTAGCCAGAAGGGATTTCGCCCTAAAGAATCTCCTAGAATCTCTGCTAAACGTTCCATTAGCCATCCCCCACAGCGTCGCCGGGATACTCGTCCTCCTAGCCTATCACTCCAGGAGCTCGATCGGTGAGATCTTAAGCAGGATAGGGATAGTTATTGAGGATAGCTTTTGGGGGATAGTTTTGGCGATGCTCTTCGTGAGCGCCCCCATCTTCATAAGCTCGGCCAGATCTGGCTTCTCGATGATCGATGAGACATTCGAGCACGTTGCCAGAACCCTTGGAGCTGGACATCTCAAGACATTCTTCACGGTAACGATCCCACTCGCATCCAGATCTATCATCTCCGGGGCAATAGTTACTTGGGCGAGGGCCGTCAGCGAGGTCGGAGCTTTATTGATAGTCGCCCCATACCCGAAGTCCATAGCGCTCCTGGTGATCGAGAGGTTTGAGGCGTTCGGGTTATCCGCCGCGATCCCGATAACAGGCCTCCTGCTCCTAATAGGCATAGTCGTGGTCTTGACATTAAACTATATCTCGGGGAGATGATCGTGAGATGGCGTCGAGGCCGCTGCTCTCCTTAAAGTCCGTCTCAAAGAGCTGGAGAGAGTTTCGGATAAGGGATGTCAGCCTAGAGGTTTGGGAGGGAGAGTATTTCGTCGTGATGGGGCCTACGGGCGCCGGGAAGACCCTCCTCCTCCAGCTCATCGCGGGAATCCACTACCCAGACTCCGGAAAGATAATCTTGGACGGCGTCGACGTCACATATCTCCCACCCGAGAGGAGGTCTATAGGATATGTTCCGCAGAACTACGCCCTCTTCCCACACATGTCGGTCAAGGATAACATAGGATATGGGCTCAGGATTAGAGGCTATCCTAGGGATGAGGTTGAGAGGAGGGTTCGAGAACTGTCCAGCAAACTTGGAATAGAGCATTTGTTGGAGAGGAGGGTCTCAACCCTAAGCGGTGGAGAGCAGCAGAGGGTCGCCCTCGCCCGAGCCCTGATAATCGAGCCCAAGATCCTCTTATTAGATGAGCCCCTAAGCGCCCTCGACCCGGAGACAAGGGAGGGGGTTAGAGACTATCTTAAGGAGGTTAGGAGGATGTTGGGGTTCACGGCCATCCACGTAACCCACGACTTCATAGAGGCCGTCGATCTAGGGGATAGGATGGCGGCCATGTTTGAGGGGGAGATACTCCAGGTAGGCGAGCCCATGGAGATAATCATGAATCCGAGGAATGAGCTGATAGCATCCTTCACGGGCGCGAAGAACCTGTTTAAGGGGGAGGTTGTGGCGAGGATGGGTGAGCTGGCCGAGATAGATCTCGGGGGGGTGAGGGTCTATGCGACGACGAGAAGGTCTGGTAGGGTCATGGTCGCCATAAGACCTGAAAACATAGTCATCCTCCTCGAAAAAGCTAAGATAAGCGCTAGAAACATCCTCGAAGGGGTTATAGAGGAGATCTCGGAGAAGCCCCCATACATCTCCCTCAAGATCGACGCCGGACTCCCCTTCACCGTCTATCTCACGAGAAACGCCCTAGAAGACCTAAACCTGAGGGTCGGAAAGCGGGTTTACCTAGCCTTTAAAGCATCCGCCGTCTCCGTGTTTTAGCCTGCGGAGAGATGATCTGTAATGCACATTTTTGGTCACTAAAGCTTATAATTAGCCCTTATAGCCCAATTCTCTAAGGGATGGAGGATGGCTGAGGCGGAGCTTCCAGACCCTCCAAGCCAGGGAATAATCGGCTACCTGAAGATGGTCGGCCCAGGGGTCATCCTAGGATCCTTGGCGATTGGAAGCGGAGAGTGGATACTCTTCCCGGCACTGGTCGTCAAGTATGGGCCATACCTACTCTGGGCGGCCCTCCTCTCGGCCATAATTCAGGCCGTGGTCGCCGTCGAGTCCCTGAAATACACGATCTACTGCGGCCAGCCGATCCATAAGGCGTATCAAAGGCTTCCACCGAATCCCATGACTTGGGCTTGGATATGGACTCTGCTAATAATCATACCCGTCGTGTGGCCTGGATGGGCCATGAGCTCGGCGACGGCCTTAGCCGCGCTCCAGCTGGGTAGATTGCCTGGACCTCAAGACTCCTACCTAGTCTTGGCTTGGGGATTATTCGCCCTAACGGTTGGGTTGTTAGTGATTCACGTGGGCAGGAAGATTCAGAGGACGCTTGAGATCGTGAGCTGGCCCCTACTCATCCTACTCTTGGCGACGATAATTGTGGGTGTGGCTTTCTCGGCCTCACCGTCGGCTTGGGCCACGGTCTTAAGCGGCTTCGCGGGCTTCCTGAGACCTAGGCTCGGATTCCCTCCAAGAGATCAGATAAACTGGTTCATAGTCTCGGCGGCGATAGCCTATATTCCGGCTGGATTCGGTTTCAACCTCTTCATGTCGAGCTATGCGAGGGATAAGGGCTGGGGGATGGGAAGTAAGATCGGATATATCTCTGGGCTGATAGGCGGGAGGAAGGTCGAGCTAAAGACCGAGGAAATGCCCTTCAACGTAGACGATCCAGAGAATTTGAGGCGGTGGAGGGGCTGGCTAAAGGTGGCTAGGCTTGACTCCTACCTATTCTTCTCAGGGCTCACGATGATAACGCTGATCCTAACGACGGTTATGACCTACTCGCTTCTAGTGCCGAGGGGCTTGGCTCCGACGGGGTTCAAGGTCGCGGCCGCTCAGGCGAAGGCCTTATCGGAGGTCTTGGGCGGACTTGCTTGGATAATAGTCCTCTTGGGAGGATTCTGGGTCCTCTTCGATAATCAGTGGGGTTTGATGGACTCGGTTGGGAGAACCGTCGCGGACAACTTCTGGTTCGCGAGCGAGAGGATCAAGAGGTGGGCGAAGAACGATCCTAGAAGGATCTATTATCTGACCGTCTATCTGATCTACGGCGTCGCGGTCATCATAATGGTCCTATCAACGGTCTTCAAGATCGCCAGACCGTATGAGCTCGCAGCAACCGGAGCCGTTCTCGGGCTCTTCGCGTTGATGATCGCGCCGATACTCCAGCTAATAGTCAGCAATAGGATTCTGCCGAAGCCCCTCAGACCTGGGATAGTCAGCAATATAATAATGATCATTGGAGCGGTGTTCTATGGATTCCTAATAACCGCGATGTGCCTCCAGATGTTCGCGGGAATAACGATCTAATCCTCAACCCTCCTCTTTTTCACGCTCTAGGGTGGGCGTCTCCACCTCGATCACCGATAGATCTATTCTTAGAGGTTTTCTGCCTAAGAATTCCGCTATGTTCGGCTTAGTCCTCCCCTCATCCCCATCTATCAGCTCCTTGACGTAGAGCCCTCCCTGAGCCTTTATCCTGAACTTCACGAGCCTCTCATCGAGCTTCTCGGCCTCAACATAGTAGAGCCTCTTCTGCCTAACCTTATCAGCCCTCCTCCTCAAGACCCTTCTAGGAGTCCGCTGCTCGATCACGATATCCCTAAACCTCTCCTCAACCCCCCTCAA
>NJEK01000023.1 GCA_002255105.1 Candidatus Wolframiiraptor sp. EX4484-121 | reverse complement strand
GGATACAATTATCCAACGAATAGACCTCTTGGAATATTGCTTTTCACGGCGATATGCATCATCTGGACATACATCTTATCGATATTGAAGATCTTGGGCGGAAGTATAATTCCGGCGGCCGTGATGCACGGCATGCTGAACGCTATGGCCGCCCTAATGCTCTCCACGATCCCCGTTCAGAGGGTTCTCGGAATGCCCGTCGGACTTCTATCGATAATCTCGTCATCCACGGTGCTGGCCCCGATGATCATCTTAGAGAGGATTGTCCGATCACCTAGATCCAAGTAGTTTCTCAAGCTCATCCACGGCCACATCCCTTAACTCGTCATAGGTTATCTTTCTCCCAAACCCTCCCTGCCCAAGCCTCTCATTCCCGCCACCCTTACCCATGAAATTCGAGGCTATTGCCGCCGCTAATCTCCCAGCATGCACCCCGCCCTCTCTCGCCCCCCTATTCGCTAGAATCAATAGCGATCGCCTCTTCTCCCCATAAGATGCTATGAGGCATGATGGTTCATCGACCTTCAGCAGCTCATCAGCGATCGTCAAGACATATTCCCGATCATGCTCAGGCTCGTGAACGACATATAGCTTGATTCTTTGAACTTGTATTGGAGAGGATCTTAACTCCATCGCCTTAGCCTTGGCGGCCAAGCTCGTCAGCCTCCTAACGGTCTTCCTAAGCTCCCTCACCTCAGCCAATATCTCGTCCAACCTCTTCTCAATAGCCTCTCGGGGGGCTCCAAGCTTCTCCGTAAAGGATCTGATAAGCCTCCAATCGGCTTGGATGTATGGTAGGGCTGCTGGGCCGGCGGCGAAGATGAGCCTCTCAACACCCTCCTGAATCCTCTCGGTCTTCAGGATCTTTATGAATCCGACGTCCTCCGTGTTCTCCACATGTAGTCCGCAGCATGCCTCCGCATCCCATCCGGGTATCTCCACGACCCTGATCTTGGCCGATGGGATCTCACCTCCCTGATATAGGGAGAAGCCATATCTCCTCTCGGCCTCATTCCTATCCATCCACATGATTTTCAGCGGTATTCGCATCCCGACAATTCTGTTCGCCTCATCCTCCAATCTCCTAATATCCTCCAAGCTCAATCTCTTGTGATGGCTTATATCCAATCTACCATGGCTCGGCTCCTTCCTAGCCCCAGCCTGCCAAGCATGTCTTCCGAGAACCCTCCTCGCCGCGCCTATCAGGATGTGGGTCGCCGTGTGGTGTCTCATGACGGCATACCTCCTCTCCAAGTCAACGAATCCCTCGACCACCTCTCCCACCTCTGGAGGAGGGCCGTCGACCCTGTGAACTATTATTCCGCCGCCCAGAAGCTGGACATCCACGACCCTACACTCACCTCTAGAGTGCCTGATCCTACCCGTATCTGAGACCGCTCCACCGCCCTCCGGATAGAAGAGGGTTTTATCCAAGACTACGTATTCTCCGCGAACTCCCAGAACCTTCGCGGTGAACCTAGACTCAAATGGCTTCTCATAGTAGGTTTGCTCGGTTGCGGGAAGACTCTTAAAGGTCTCCTCCAGCACCTTCATCCTATCGCTGGCGTTATCCCCCTCTCATCATAGACCCTTATCATGAAGTCTACCGGAACCTCGGCAACCCCGCCCTTCTTCATGGATATTAGCTCCCTCTCGACATAGCTTGAGCCCTTGGAGACGGTCTCCCTAAACTTCTTAACCTCGGTCTCGACCAAGTCCAAAACCTCATCCCTCATCTCCCTCAAATTCGGATACTCCCTACCCCAGTAGTTAAGCTGGAGATCTAACAGGTCTAAGAGCTTATCCTCATGGCCCATCGACATGAGAAGTCTATACGTCTTCCTGATCAAGAGCCTCGCCAAGTATCCGACCCTGACATTCGAAGGAACCACCCCCTCACTTATTATGAACGCCATGGATTTGGTGAAGTCTAGGAGCGCGTAGATCCTCTCAAGGGGCTCGATCTCCTCGACAATTACCTCCAGCGGGATCCCGGAAAGCTCCGAGATCCTCCTCCTGATATCCATGATCCTTACCTCGGCCTTCGGAACCACTAAAGCCGTATAGGGAGAATATTTCTCCAAGATGCTCCTCTCCACCCTCGGGAACCCTACCAGCTTATCGATCCTCGGATATAATTCTCCGTAAACTGCGTCGAAGCAGCTTGGAGTTCCTTGGCTCAGCCAAGCAAATCTCTCCATCCCATAACCCGTATCGACGGTCCTTATCGGGAGCTCGATGAACTCGCCGTTTAGGGTCTTGTACTGCATGAAGACTAAGGTCGCGAGCTCCAGTCCATAGGATATCGTTTCGAGGCATGGGCCGGCGTTCCCCCCACCGCTCCACACCGCCTCCTTGTAGATCACCTCCTCCTCCGGGATCCCAAACTCTCCCGTTATGAACTCGTGATAGTATTCCACGGTCTTCTCCTTCCAATAAACCTCCTTATCTGGGTAGTTGAACGCGTGGTGGCCTCCCATCGAGAAGCAAGTCAGATGCCTCCCAAAGGTTAAGCCGACCTTATCCACATCCTCCAACCTGATGCAGGGCTGGATTATGACGAGCGGGTTCGCTGGCGGTGGAGCGATCCCAGACGTGACGTGGGGTTGGAAGTCCGCGATGCTCGCCGGAACTAGGAAGAGGTCGTCTCTCCACCTCGCCACGACCGGGTAGGGCGCTATGACCCGATGGCCCCTCCTCTCGAAGAATCTTAGGAAGATCTCCTTTACGTCCTTGAAGCTGAATCTGGCCTTAGTCAGAGACCTTCCTATGAATCTGTATGGGACGCATGGAGACTCCCCACATATCTCCCTATCCGGGTCCAGAGTCCAGAAGTAATCTCCGCAGCGCCTGCAGCGCCTCCTAACATATCCCCTCTCCTTCAGGAAGTTTATCTCATAGGCGGCTGGAGGAAAGCTTGATTTCATCTATCGTCAAGAATCCTTGTTAAGGAGATTTATATAACCTTGATCCGAGCGCGGTGACCCTTCGTCGGATGGGTGGTGAAAAGTGGGCTTCAGCCGAATAATGCGCTAAGCCCGGCCAACGCCTCCTCCTTCTCCTCTTTCTTCTCCTCCTTCTTTTCCTCCTTCTTCTCAGGCTTCTCCTCGGCCTTGGGAGCGGGCGCTGGAGCAGCTACCGCGGGCATAGCGGCCGCACTCTTCAAGACGTCGTCTATGTCCACCTCCGAGAGGGCTGCCACCAGGGACTTGACCCTGGCCTCATCCGGATTTACCCCGGCCGCCGACAAAACCTTTTTCACGTTCTCCTCATCGACCGGTTTTCCAGCCCTATGGAGTAGGAGGGCGGCGTAGATGTACTCCATGTTCTCATGAAAGTTTCCGCTCAACTTATTCTTAAATATTCTCAAGATGCTTGGCCTTAAACAGGGGTTTAAGGTATTCGTAGAGCTTCACGTAGACTTCGTAGAGCCTGTCATACAGCTCCCGATACTCGGCTCTCGGCTCAATCGAATCCTCTATCTTCACCATCGAGTTGACAGCATCCTCTATCGATCGATAAGCTTTGGAGGCCACGCCAGCCAAGATAGCGGCTCCAAGCGCACCCGTATCCTTAATCTTTGGGATCAGTATCCTCTTCTGGAGGACGTCTGCCTTGATCCTATTCCATAGCCTACTCTTCGCAGCCCCACCGATCGACCTAACTTCCTCTACGTCGACTCCAAGCTCGCCGAGGACGTCGAGATTCCTCCTGAGCATATAGGCCACGGACTCCATCACAGCCCTTATGAAGTGGGGCTTCGAATGTTTCAAGGTTATCCCGAACATCACGGCCTTAGCATCTGGATCAAATTCTGGGCAGGCGGCTCCCATCAGGTGTGGAAGCATGACCAATCCTTCGGATCCGGGCGGAACCCTCTCAGCCTCCCTATCCATTAAGACATAGGCATCGATCCCTGTAAGTGGTTCGAGAAACCTCTCGGGGGAGCAAAACGTGTCTCTAAACCATTTAAGAAACATGCCCGCCGTCTGACACCAAGGCATGAGGAAATAGAGCTTGTTCACGGAGTGTCTTTGGCATGGAATCCTTCGCTTCGGATCATAGGAGGGTTCCCTAACAGTTACCACGATCGCTAACGCAGCCCCGGTCGTCTCAGACAAAATACCAGGCTTTATATTTCCAGCCCCTATTGCTGAGGCGGCTTGATCAAATGCCCCCGTCGCGACGATAGTCCTCCTAGATAATCCTAGCTCCGCCGACGCCTCTGCCGAGATCTCTCCAACCACGGTTCCCGAAGGTTTAAGGGATGGCAGCTGATCCGCGTTTATCCCAAGCTCATCGAGCATCTCATCCCACCAAGAATCCCTCCTTATGTCTAGGTAGAGGGTTGAGGAGCAGACCGAATATTCGGTGAAGTATTCTCCCGTCAGCCTATAGATGAGATAATCCTCAACCAAAAGGAACTTATCAACCTCTTCGAATATTTCTGGCTCGTTTCTCCTAATCCAGAGAATCTTTGTGGCAGGCCAGGTGGGAACTATCTGGGGTTGCCCGGTTATCTTGTAGACCTCTTCCTCCCCGAACCTCTTCCTTAAGATCCCCGCCTCTTCTCTGGATCTATTGTCGAGCCAGACTATTGCGTTCCTTAATGGCCTCCCATCTCTATCCAGGGCTATTAGGGTCTCTCCCTGACTGGAGATGGCTAACGCCACTACTTCGTCTGATGAGATCCCCGATCTCTTAATCACATCTCTGACGGATTCTCTGCAGGCTTTCCAATACGTCTTTGGATCGAGCTCTACATAATCCGGCTTGGGAGTGATTAGACGATACTCTCTGATCGACGAACATATTAGCTCACCATCTAGGCTGAATAGGGAAGATTTTATGCCCGTGGTTCCCGCATCTATGCCGAGTAAGCATGACATAGCCCCAACACCTCAAGAAATTCTTGTCGCCAGAAGACTTATATGATTTTATGAGAGATCCTTTATCGATGTCTAGAAAGATTCCGTGCAGGGTTGCGTATATACCGTTCAGCTATCCGGATTATCCAAGAGATCTCGTCGATAGATTTATCGGGGAATCGGAGGAGATGTTGAGAGATCTTGGGTTGGAGGTGGTTAAAGCAGGGCCTGTAATCGAGTTAAGCGACGCCAGCCGGGCAATCTCCACGATCCGAGGCCATGATATAGATCTGATAGTCGCCAACCTAGTCTCATGGGTTGAGGCTCCAAACGTGATCGCCGTTCTAAAAGAATTTAAGGATAAGCCGCTCATACTCTGGTCCCACACCATGTTCAAAGAAGGAGGAGAGCTACTAACCCTAGGCCCGCTCCCAGGAGCCGGGGTTTTGAGGGAGACCCTAGAGGAGATGGGATTCAGGTTCTGGTTCATCTGGGGCATGCCCGAGGAGGAAGGGGTGAGGTCTAAGATATCTCTCTATGCCAGGGTCGCTCATGCCGCGAAAAGGTTATCGAGGTCTAGGATAGGGCTTCTAGGATACGCATCGATGGGGATGTATACTGGAACCTTCGACCACACGACTCTAAGGGAAATAATCGGCCCGGAGGTCGATCAGATTGACCAATACATGATAGTCTACCACTTCGATAGAGTTTCTGAAGATGATGTCAAGAAGATAGTCGATGAGTTGAAGAAGCGGGCTGAGATAGGTGAAGGAGTTCCGGAGGAATACCTTATCAAAACCGCCAAAGTCTATTTAGCCCTAAAGAAGTTGATAAACGAACGTGGATGGGACGCCTTAACCGTGAAGTGCCAATATGAGTTATCAAGGTACTTCAAGTTCGCGCCATGCGTCCCCCTATCCATGCTCGGAGATGAGCTTCCATGTTCCTGTGAAGGTGACCTACCGCTGATCGTGACTCAACTGATGATGTACTATCTGACGGGATCAACGACATCCTACGGGGATATACATCTCATAACCGATAAATACCTCCTGATAGGGGCCTGCGGATTTGCTCCATTCAGCTTGGCCGATGGCAGGCCGAAGATCGGGAGACATACAGCCCTCTATGAAGGGCTCTTAAACATGAGCAATTATAGGAGTGGAAAGGTTACCTTGGCGAGGCTCGCATATCTTAGAGATAGGGGATATAAGATGCATATAGCGGTCGGCGAGGCCATGCCTCCAGAACCGTTCCACGAGGTCGGTTGCCCACCATATCCCAGCATGAAGGTAGTCCTCGACGGAGACACCGAGCACTTCGGCCAAAACATGTGTAGCCAGCATTATGCAATAGTTTACGGCGACATCTCAAATGAGCTCATTGAGCTATGCAAACTCCTCGGAATAAGGGCGATAAAATCATAAATGCTTAAATTAGACTGAGAAAGATGGTTGTTGAAGATGCCATGAGCATGGCTGGGAAGAATATTAGATTAAGTAGAATCTTCAATCCAAAGACCGGAAACGCCTTCGTCGTGACGATGGATCATGGAGTAGATCTCGGCCCATTAAAAGGTATTGAAGATCTCAGTGAAACCCTAAACAAGTTGTTTGCGGGTGAAAGAAAGCCGGATGCCATTTTGATGAATCCCTCAAT
The DNA here is from genome assembly GCA_002255105.1 of Candidatus Wolframiiraptor sp. EX4484-121. The sequence continues at coordinate 10,232 of NJEK01000023.1, read as the reverse complement.
GATAAGGAGATATTATGATATCTTGGCTAAGAACGGCGTTGGGATAATTGCGAGGATCGATGGGACGGCGACGACGATAGCCCCAAACTGGTATGAATATATCTCCGATTATAGGTTATTCTCCTCGGTTGAGGAGGCTTTAATGGTTGGAGCCGACGCCGTCGCCACCATGGCCTTCTATGGATGCCCGCGAGAATCCCAGAACAACGAGAAAATAGGGAAGATCTCTCAAGAATGTATCAAGTGGGGGATGCCTCACATCGTTGAGGCGCTTCCACCCGAGATAGTCGAGCATCACTTCAAGGCGAAGGCCAAGTGGAGGTGGCCAGATCCGAAGCACGTGAGCTTCGTAGACCGCTCAGCGGCGGAATTAGGGGCGGACGTAGTCAAGTCATACTACACCGGAGATCCAGATACATTCAAGGAGGTCGTCAAATGTTGCCCAGTTCCGATAATAGTTCTGAGTGGTCCTGGAGCTGAGGATCCAAAGGGGTTATTGGAGATCGTTAAGGGTGCGATGGACGGCGGGGCTAGAGGGGTGATTATGGGGAGGAACATCTGGGGCTATAAGGAGCCCACGAAGATCGTTCAAGCGGTGGCGGCGATAGTTCATGAGAAGGCGACGGTCGAGGAGGCATTAAAACTCCTCAAATAACGCTGAACCAGAGCTCGAGTAAACGCGCACATAATTCTCCCTATTTTTTGATCAAAAACTGACTTGGATCCTAAATTATGAGTTGGTGAGCTAACGCTTAAAGACTGCAAACAACGTATCTTGACTGGGATAACGATGCAACATATCGAGTTTAAGCCGATCTGGTTCGACTCGCTTGGAGCGAAGTCTGCATGCACTCTAGTCAAGACGCCCGACATATCCATCCTCATAGATCCCGGAGTCGCCGTCATGCAGCCGAGCTTCCCAGCCCCCGAGGAGATGAAGGTCAGGTGGGCGAGGAGGGCTGAGAGGTTGATCAGGAGGGCGAGCGAGGAGGCGGAGGCGATCATTATCTCACACTATCACTATGACCACTTCACGGACTTCGATGAGAAGATCTATAGAGGGAAGCTGATCCTCGCGAAAGATCCAAACGAATACATCAACGACTCCCAGAGGAAGAGGGCGGAGAAGTTCTATGACCACCTCTCGACTAAATTCGGCCGGAGAAGATTAGAGGAACTAATGAAGCCGAGGAAGGAGAAGACTTATCCGGATCCGATGGAGGACCTGCCGCTCGCCAGATCAAGGAGATATGGAGACTATGAGGAGAGGAAGAGGGAACTACTTAGACTGGGGAAAAGATGGTTCAGAAAGAGGGTTGAGAGGTGGAATAAGATGCCATTAATTCCGGAGATGAAGTTCAAGAGATGTGAGGTTAGGTTCGCGGATGGAAGGAGCTTCAGGTTCGGCGGGACGGAGGTGAGGTTCACGAAGCCTCAGTTCCATGGAATAGAATATGCGAGGGTTGGATGGGTAATCTCAACGATAATAACTTGCCGAGGCGAGAAGCTAATCCACACATCGGATCTCGAGGGCCCCGTCATAGAGGATCAAGCCCAAAGGATAATAGATGAGAACCCGGACATATTGATCGTCGATGGCCCGAGCACCTATCTAATCCCATACATGCTCAATCTAATCAACCTAAGGAGGGCGATAGAGAACATGTGCAGAATAATAGAGGAGACCGATACGAAGTTGATAATCTATGATCACCATCTACCAAGAGAGCCAAGATACCCCGAAAGAGTTAAGAAGGTATATGAATCCGCTAAGAGAAGAAGGAAAAAAGTTCTAACCGCCGCAGAATATATGGGCAAGAGACCGGTGGTTTTGTCGCGCAAGACTTAGAGTCTGAGAATGAAGAGGGATAAATTGTTATAACCTAAAAGCAATTTAGGAGTATTGATGTTTAAGAACGCGGTCGGCGAATCTGTATCGGTACTTGCCGCCATTATGGTTATTTGGGAAACGCTCTACTTAGCTATCTCCACTTTTCTTAAAGGTTTGTACCCCATCCCCCATGACGTGATAATCATAATAATTGATATAATGATTTTCACATTGACATTAGCCTTAATGAAGGTCGTAAGGAATGATGATATTTCCTCAAAGTTCTCACTGCCATCAGCTTACATGCTCGCATTTAGCATAATCTCAGCCTTCATTATTAGAGTGCTGATCTTCCGAGTTCAAGGACATTTTAACATGAGTTTCTTCGCCTATGAATTAAGTAACCCATTATATATAATAAGATCTTTATTGGTTACAGCGCTGGCGGAGGAGACGCTCTTCAGAGGATATCTTCAAACAATACTTGAAAGGGAATATAGGCCTATTATTGCCATACTCTTATCATCAGCCTTTTTCACAACTTATCACATAAATTTTAACGCTTTAGAGGAGTATCTTACAATCAGAACGCCTTGGCTATATTCGATTTTTCTCTTCAGCATTTTCATAGGCTACCTATATAGGCTGAGTAATGGGAGACTTTTCGTCCCCATTTTATTTCATGGCATCTACAATTTTTCTGCAAGTTTCTTAAGAATTAAGGTGGAGCCAGGTTTTTTATTTTGGATGTCTTTCATCGGATACAGCTTAGTGTGGGTACCCTTCATAGCAGGTATAATTATTGTCGACAGGCTCCTGTCCAAAAGAAAGACCATCGGTGTGAGTGAGATTAGAAAAAGCGTTCAAAAACTGGCTAATAGCATAGTTTTTCCAACCTGCTCGGCGCTCTTCTCAACGTATCTATTCATTAGATATTTCAGCTATACCGTTGTTCTCGCGTTCAGCCCCCCGAGGAGAATTGAGAAATGCTTTCTTCCCATCGCCAATTTTTTCGCCATATTTTACTTATTTATAACAATTTATCAGCTCATGAAACTGGGTACTCACCACCTAAAGGAGCGAAATTTGATTTCATTAATCTCACCTGAATTCATATTATTAAAGACGGGGCATGGAGTATCCACCCTTCCTAGCATCATTAGACTTATAGAGCAGGGGAATTCTTTCCTAATCACACTTTCAGTGCTGCCAGCTGTAGTGCTTTTTGTTTGGAGATTCATGAATTAATGGCCTGTGGAATGTCAGAAATTTACTACTTATTTCTAGTAGGAACCGATTACTTCGATTTCTCTTTAAAAATTGTGCCATCAATATTCAGACTGTTTTCAGGCTATCTCTTTTTAAGAGCGTCGAAGATTTCTAGGAGGAATATTTCTTACTGCTTAATGATTTTGCTTTTCTCATTGGTTGTCTTTGTTATCTTAAATGTTCCACTTAACACGATACTATTCATATTGCCTTACCTATCCTTAAGCATCTATGTGCCTATTTCCATCGCTGTAACGATCTTGGCTGCAATTCCCCATAAGAGCTGATTTTTCAAAAATCTCAAATCATCTCAAATTAAAGTTTATATAAGAGACTTGGTAATCAATAATTTGAGAGGATATGTTAGGGGAGAGAGATCTCTGGAGAAAGAAAATATCTAGGAGGAAAGCAATAACCACCGCCGGTAAGATCGCCATTAGCGCGGTTGTCGCTGGAGTTGTTGCCGGGGTGGGCGGATATTATGCAGGAACCAGTGCAGCTCCGGCAGCAACGGTAACGAAAACAGTCGTCTCAACCACGACGGCTCCGCCCACAACTATAACGAAGACCGTGACAAAATCTGTTGCTAAACCGCTTTCACTGAAAATAGGCGTGATCGGGAAATCTGTTCATCCCTATTGGTCCGTGGTCGATATAGGATCTAAAAGAGCTGGAGAGGAGCTGAAGAAAGCTGGTCTTGATGTTACTGTAACTTTCTGGGTGCCGCATAAGGAGGATGTACCAGCCCAACTTAAGACCATGGACACTTTCATAGCTGAAGGATATAATGGAATAGCGGTTGCTCCATCCGATCCAGATGCGATAATACCTGTCATAAAGAAAGCCTTAGAGGCAAAAATTCCAGTTATAACCATAGATACAGATTCTCCCAAGAGCGAGAGACTAGCCTATCTTGGAACAGATAATTATCAAGCTGGAAGAGCGGCTGGACACGCCATGCTTGAAGCCCTTGAGAAGATGGGATTGGCGAAGAAGGGAGGGAAGATAGGCATTGCAACAGGCTCGCTAACCGCGAGAAACTCGCTTGAAAGAATACAAGGCTTTAAGGATGTCGTGGAGCCGGCGGGATATGTTTGCTTAGAGCCTGTATGTGATTACGAAGATGCAGCAAAGGCCTTAGAGCTCGCTGCGAGCACATTAGCCGCAAATCCGGATATGATCGGCGCATTTGGAGTATACGCTTATAATGGTCCTGCGTGGGCAAGGGCTGTAAAGGAAGCCGGTAAAGTGGGCAAAATAGCGATAGTAGAGTTTGATGCGACTAAAGAGAATATAGAGCCCATTAAGGAAGGGATAATTTACGCAACTGTGGCTCAGAGACAATACTTTATGGGATTCTATGGAGTAAAGCTATTAACCTTGATGAATCAGTGGGGCTGGGATACGGCCCTAAAGTTCTACATACCGAGATATCCTGCTAATAAGATATACGACACTGGAGTAGATGTAGTAAAGAAGGAAAACCTCAAGGAATATTATGAGGAAGTTAAAGCCAGAGGAGAACCTGTAGATTGGACTCCGTGAATATATTAAAACTTTAATATCTCCCTTTTTATTATTTTTAAGAGATGGCGAAGAATAGCTATAGAAGCCAAGTATTATCTACATTGCTTAGGTCTGAGAGCACACTTATTTTTGCGACTTTGATCCTCATGATTTATTTCTACAATATGCAGCCATTGTTTATGTCTACGTCTAATCTCCAAAACATCGCGAGATGGGTGGGAACTTATGGGTTCATGGCATTAGGTGAGATGTTCGTTTTGATAAGTGGGGGAATAGACCTTTCCGTTGGTTCAATAGTTGCATTTACAGGACTTCTTATGGCGTATTTACTCTCAACCTACAATCTCCCCTGGCTCTTAGCATTGCTAATAGTGATCTTGGTCGCGGCAGGGATAGGTGCTTTCCACGGATTTTTTGTATCAAAGTTTTCTCCACCCTTGCCTCAGACAGTCCCAGCATTCCTTGTCACACTTGGCTCCGCGATGGCGTTTAGGGGGATAGCGCAATATTGGACAAAGGGGTATCCAATAGTTTTATCGCGGGAAAAGTTTGCGGATTTCTTCTTTATCGGTGAGGGAAACCTTGGAATTGTCCCAATTCCAGTAATTATAGTCTTAGTAATCCTTGGAATAGCGTTCTTGATCTTGAATCTCTCAATTATTGGAAGACATATTTATGCTGTCGGGGGAAACCTCCTAGCAGCGATCGTGACGGGGGTTAAAGTGAATCGGATCAGGATCTTATGCTATGTGTTAAGCACGATATTTTCTGCTTTGACAGGAGTGATCATAACGGCGAGACTAAACTCTGCATATCCTGGGGTAGGTGTGGGGTATGAGCTTGAGGCTATAACCTCATGCGTCCTTGGTGGGGTCAGTTTAATTGGGGGTGAGGGATTACCATTTGGTGTATTACTCGGAGTTATCTTAGTGGTTGTGATAGAGAATGGACTCGTGACGATGAACGTGTCCCCCTATTTACATAGGATCATCATCGGTCTATTATTACTGGTGGCCGTGACCGCCGACTTCTTAAAGAGGTTTAGGAGAAGGACATAATCTACTCCGATATCATACCTCTTATTATATCGTCTTGTGTAACTTCCTTAGCAGGTCTTAGGAAGACCTTTACTCCTCTCCTTAACAGCATCACCCTATCTGACACGCTTAACACGTCTGGGAGCCTATGGCTTACATAAATTATCGATATACCGCAAAGACTCTTCCTATGGCAACTATTTGTTGCTGGCCTCCGGATAGGTTAAAAACTTTGCTTGTTAATGGAATATCTTTCCCACCTAACATCGAGAGAATCTCTGTAGCCCTTTCCCTCATCTTACGTCTATCTAGGAGAAAAGCGGCCCGCTTAACCTCTCTGCCCAAGAAAATGTTATCGACGACTCCCAGATTAGGCGCAAGCATTAAGTCTTGGTAAATCATTTCTACTCCCTTAAGCCTTGCCTCTAACGGCGAGTTAAATTCGACTCTCTCTCCGTCAAGATAGATCTCGCCTTCGTCCGGCCTATAGTATCCCGCTATAATCTTCAGTAGAGTTGATTTGCCGGCCGCATTGTCTCCAACAAGTCCTAAGACCTCACCTTTATAGAGCTCAAACGATACTTTATTCAATGCCTGAATGGAACCGAACCTCTTAGAGATATTCTCGCAGGTGAGGATAACTTTCCTCATCTTCTTATCAATCCTATCTCCATGCTTTCAAATAAACATTCTTTTTGGCAATAAAGCTATAAAATAGAATAATGGTGTAGCCCGGCTGGGATTCGAACCCAGGTCCCCGGGTGTCTTCTCCGCGGCCAAGGATCCAAAGCCCGGGATCCGTAGCCCATTTTCTGACCAGCTTGTTTGGCCGCTAGACTACCGGGCTTCCATGATATATGCCTCATGGATGTTTTTGTGTTTTCCGCTTAAGGTTGAAATCGAGGCCCACCCCATTTTCGCCGGATTTGGGCAGGTTGTATAGGATCGTCAGATGCTCCAGCTGCGGAAATCTCCAGATAACCTCGGCTAGGAAGAGGTTTAGGTGCGTTAGGTGTGGGGCCGTCCAAGACGTGAGCTCCGTTAAGCCATTATATGCTACCGAGGACTCGAGGAGAGCGAGGATGGTGTTGGCGGAGCTCAAGAGCCGTGGGAGGATCTCCGGGTTTAGGAAGCCCGCTGGTATGAAGCGGGGATAATTTAGGGATATAAGTCGTCCATTAAGCCTGTTAATAGTTATAGGCTGTGAAGGATCAGATATCTTGAGATGCTATTAGGCGCTCACGTCTCGATATCCGGATCCGTGGATAGGGCGGTGGACAGGGCCAAGGATCTAGGATGCACCACCTTCCAGATCTTCACGAGGAATCCCAGGGGGTGGACGGCCAAGCCGTTTAAGAGGGGTGAGGTCGAGGAGTTTACGAGGAAGTTTGAGGAGTGCGGGTTTAAGATCGCCGTCGCCCACATGCCCTACCTCCCAAACCTCGCATCCCCCGATAAGAGCGTGTATAGGAAGTCCGTGAATTCGTTGATGGAGGAGCTTAAGCGGACCGAGAGGCTGGGGCTTCCCTACCTCGTCCTACATGTTGGGAGCCATCTGGGGAAGGGGATTGAGGGAGGGATCAAGAGGGTTGCTGCGGGAATCAACAAGGATGTGATGCTGTTGTTGGAGAACATGGCGGGCCAGAAGAATAGCGTTGGATCGAGGTTTGAGGACATAAGGAGGATAATAGACTTAATTGAGGATAAAAGCAGGATTGGAGTATGTTTCGACACATGCCACGCCTTCGCCGCCGGCTACGACCTCAGAACCAAGAAGGCGATACAAAATACCTTGGAGGACTTCGATAAGATAATTGGGTTGAGGATGCTTAAGGTGGTTCACATAAATGACTCGAAGGGAGACTTGGGGAGCTGTATAGATAGGCACGAGCATCTCGGACTGGGTAAGATAGGGTTGAGGGGGCTGAGGGAGTTCGTCCACCATCCAGCGATAAGACCCCTACCACTGATCTTGGAGACGCCGGTCGACTCCCGCGGGAACTTCAAAACGAATTTAGCAAAGCTTAAGAGGATCTATCTGAGATAGGTTTGTTGAAGTCCATGAAGAGTGCGATGAGAATTCTCCGCTGGATTAGGGGAAAGTTTCTCACAAAGACCTTCCTGAAGTTCGCGATAGTTGGTGGAAGCGGCGTGATCGTGAACATGCTCGTCTTCCTCATCCTAACAAACTATACATCCATCCATCACCTTATTGCGAGCGCCATAGCAACCGAGACAGCCATTCTAAACAACTTCACCTGGAATCATCTCTGGACTTTTAGGAGGAGGGGGAAGATGAATATACTCGTGAGGATCGCGGCCTTCCACGCCTCTAGGGTCCTGGGGTTGATAGTGACTGTCGCCGGACTCTACGTGCTATCCGATCTCCTGGGACTTCCCATGAATCCATCCTATATCGTCGCGATAGGGCTTGGAGTCATAGCGAACTTCCTCACGAGCGACCTCTTCGTCTGGCCTGAATCCTAGGCTTTACTCTATAAACTCCGACTCTGTCTAGGATTCCAGATCTATCGAGTGCTAGGAGTATCATGTAGCCTAGGATGGATCCCGGAACCGAGCTTAAGGCCCATCCAAGCCAGAATATTGGGAGGAACTCGAGGGCCCCCCTCTGCTCGAGGACTCCGAGTATTCTGACATCTCCTATTGCCGGGGCGAAGATGAAGACGGAGAAGGTTCCGCCAATTAACACCGTTCCAATCGGTTCCATCAGAGCCGCCGAATATCTAAGAAACCTATTCCTCGACCTAGACGTTATCATGTATGTGAGACCCACTATCAGTGCTCCTGGAATTCCTCCGGGGAATGCGTAGAGGGTTCCGACCCCAAGCATATTCCTAATTATTCCTATTAGGAGGGCTGTGAGCATCCCCCACCATGGCCCGAGGATCACCCCTGTCAGCGCGTTTATGAGGTGCTGGGTTGGATATGCCTTGGTCGTGAGGAACTGGAACCAAGTTATCGGCGAGAGAGCTACCCCTAGGGCCGTGAAGACCGTGAGGAGCGTTATCCTCCTTAGCTGAACGCCGTCCAACCCACACTCCATGGACGCGATCTCCTTATAACCATGCGTGTTCAAAGATCTAGCTGGGATGGGCGACCTATTCAAGAGACTCGTCGGGAGGAAGACGATCATCGTCGGAGAGATTGGAAGTGGGAAGACCCTCCTACTCAGCAGATTTCTCGATGAACTCGTGAGGAGCGGGCTTAAGGATAAGATCACGGTGATCGAGATGGCCCCTAACATGGGAGAAGTGGGCGGAACCGTCGAGAACTATACGAGGAATGTCACATTTGTTAAGTATCTCAAGCCATGGAGGATAATACCGCCCAGGACTATGGGGAAGGATCGTGAGGAGGTGATCAGATATGCGAGGCTGAATATGCTCGCATTAAAGCCCTTGATAGAGGAGTATCTCAGGAACCCGACCGAGATCCTCCTCATAAACGATCTCACGATCTACCTCCACGCCGGGGAGGTCGAGGACGTAATCCAGCTCATCAACATCTCGAAGACCTTCACGGCCACCGCCTATGAGGGCGAGAGGCTCGCGGACGATAAGGGCTCCGGGATAACGGATAGGGAGAGGAGATCCTTAGATAGGTTGAAGGGGCTCGTGGACGATGTCTTGAAGCTCAGCTAGCTTAGGTTTTTTACGTAACTATCCGATGGAGATCTTGATGAGAATACCCAGAGCATTAACCATAGCTGGATCGGATTCGGGGGGCGGGGCTGGAATCCAAGCCGATCTCAAGACCTTCGCCGCCCTCGGGGTCCATGGGATGAGCGCCCTAACCGCCATAACCGCCCAAAACACCCGCGAGGTGACCATGGTGCACGACATACCGGTAGAGATGATCAGGGAGCAGATCAGGGTCGTGGTCGACGATATCGGGGTCGACGCGGTTAAGACGGGCATGCTGCACACGAGCGAGATAATCGAGGCCGTGGCCTCGGAGCTCAGGAGGATAGACGCTCCCCTTGTAGTCGATCCGGTGATGGTGGCGAAGAGCGGGGCGAGGCTTCTAAGAGAGGATGCGGTCAAATCCTTGACCGAGGAGCTGATACCGCTGGCCACGGTCCTAACCCCAAACGCCGGCGAGGCGGAGGTCTTAACGGGATTCAAGGTCAGGAGTCTAGATGATCAGAAGAGGGCGGCTGAGAAGATCTCAGAGCTCGGGGTTAAGGCGGTCGTGGTTAAGGGAGGCCACGTTCCAGGAGAGAAGGTGGCCGACGTCCTCTACCTCGATGGAGAGTTCAAGATCTATGAATCGAGGAGGATCGAGAGCAGGAATACCCATGGAACTGGATGCTGCTTCGCCTCCGCGATAGCCGCCGAACTTGCCAAGAAAACTCCGATACCCGAGGCCGTTGGAATCGCCAAGAGGTTCGTCGAGGATGCGATTAGATACGGTTTCCCGGTTGGTGGAGGCCATGGCCCGATAAACCCGGTTGGGAGGCTGATCGAGGACGCCGAGAGATTCAAGGTCTTAGAATCCATGAGAAAGGCCGTCAAGATCCTTGAATCCATGAACATCGCAGAATACAT
>NJEK01000071.1 GCA_002255105.1 Candidatus Wolframiiraptor sp. EX4484-121 | reverse complement strand
CGATCATCAACCCTCACGACGACGCATCCCTTCCCGGGCTGACCATAGACGATGATCGTTTTATTTGGCGCTGAGAGGATGGCGGCGAGGGTCAATAAGTCCTCCTCACCCTCAACCATCAAAACCGTGTCCCTCAGCTCCCTCCCCCTCAAGAGTTTGTGAAGCGTCTTGACGGCCTCCGGGTTCAGGGTTCCAGCCTCATTAACGACCCTCAACACCCTTAGACCCTCGGGCTTGAATAGTTCCGCGGCCTTCCTCTCCACCCTACCATCGACTATGTAGAGGTTCACCCTCGCTCCGACATCTCTAAGCTTCCTTGAGGTGTAGTCTCCGACCGCCACCACGAGCCTGGGCTCATCAAACTCTATGATGGACTTCACCCTCCTCGCAACGTCATCAGGCTCTCCGGTGATGAGCTTGACTTCACCCTCCTCGCAACGTCATCAGGCTCTCCGGTGATGAGCTTCCCAGCAGGCTTCCTCAGGATCCTCCTCGCCTCATCCGGGCCTCAGGATCCTCCTCGCCTCATCCGGGAAGAATATCCTCTTTTTAGGAGGCCATCTAAGCGACCCTGATCGCATAGGCTCCAGGCTTCCTCAATCCAAGCTCTTTAGCTATCTCGGATCTCTCAGGATCTATGACTATTATCAGCCCGGAGAAGTTCGTGGTTAGGTTCGATGAGCCGCAGTTCTCGCAGACGCTCTTGGTCGTTATCCACTTACACTCCCTACAAGCCTTCTCCCTAGCGGGCATCAGCCCTCACCGGCGACCACCTTCGCCTTCTCCTCGGGCGGCTTGAGCTTCTTCAAGCTCTCCTTTATCCACTCGATCTTCCCGAGGTATGGTTGCCTGGTCGTGACCCCGACCTTTCCAACGGTTCCATGGGTCAAGGAGACCGCGACCACCCTGAACCTCACATCGTCGCCGACCTCAAGCCTCTTCCCAGTCTTCTTTCCGGTCAGAATCGAATGCCTTTCATCATAGGTGATATAATCGTCTATTATCTGGGAGATGTGGAGTAGGGCGTCCAGCGGCCCAACCCTTATGAATGCTCCAAACTCGGTTATCTCAACAACCTCCCCCTCCCCGACCTCCTGAACCCTGGGCTGGAAGGTTAGGAGCTTGGCCCTAACCCTATGATAGGTTGATCCATCCCTTGGGAGGAGTATGCCCATCGGATCGACCTCTACGTCGGTGACCATGATAACGTATCCAATCCCCTCAACAATCTTTCCCTCATACAGGTTTCTAAGCTCCTCTAGAGCAACCTGTTTAAGCGGCTTCCCAAAATCTTTTGGAGCTATTCCTATGGTATCCTCAACCTCTATAAGGTTGAACATAATCCAACACATCCAACACCATCAAGCACTCTTACGCCCAAATCATCAACATTTAGCAGAATATATGTTTATTGTTCTCCGGTGGCCTGCTATAAAAGGATGGGCGGGGCCGTCCCCGATTAAAGCATGATTTATGGAACAAGTCCTTCAAGCCTGATCTTAAGCCCTCTTCCAACGCTGAGGGTGGGGACCCCGATCTCCCTAGCCCTCCTCACCAGCTCGGAGTCCGTCGTCGCGAGGATGAATCCGCCCAGCCTCGACGCCTTCAGTAGCTTCTCATCAACCTCTAAATCTTCCTCAAGGTCGAGCTTGATTGGGGTCATCTTCTCGGCGAGCTTTAACGCTACTCTCGCCAGGCTCGCCCTTTTACCCCCACGCCTTGACCCCCACGCCTTGAGAGGGACTTAAGCTCTTCCAAACTATCGGATAAGATGTACGGCTCTATCCTCTCACCGACCGCGTCCTCGGCCAAGCTTATCAAGTCCTTTCCGAGCTCGGCTGAGAGCATCAAGAAGCTTGCATCGAATAGTACTTTCATGGATTTCAGCCCAACACTCCAAAAATTACCGCATTTTTAGGCTATTCGTTGTAGATTTAAGGCTTCCCCTGCTTGATGAACCCGAGAAATCGTTTAAATTTGACGGCTGTGCAAGAGCCTCGATGAGCCTGAAAGGTGGGTATTGGGGTAAGATCGCTTGGATAAATCTGACGGCTCAGAGCGTCAGGGTCGACGAATTCCATGAGGGGTTCGCGAGGAAGTATCTCGGAGGGGTTGGGTTCGGGATCAAGCTAGTATCCGACGTGGTGACCAGAAACGTCAATCCCCTAAGCCCCCGGAACGTCCTCGTACTCTCAACAGGCCCATATCAAGCGGCCAGCATAGCCAGCGCCGGGAGATGGTCAGCGTGCTCCAGATCTCCTCTAACGGGCTATTGGGGCGAATCGAACGCGGGAGGCCACGGTGGACCGGAGCTGAAGCGGGCGGGCTTCGACGCCCTAGCGATAGTTGGGAGGGCCAAGAAACCCGTCTTCCTCTGGGTAAACGACGGGAAAATCGAGTTTAGGGATGCCTCGAGGATCTGGGGGATGGACACGGCCGAGGCGACGGACGCGCTGAAAGAGGAGGTCGGAGACAGAGATGCGAGCGTGGCCACGATAGGGCCTGCCGGAGAAAACCTCGTCAGATACGCGATAATAGCGAACGATAAACATGGGTTCTTCGGCCGAACGGGCCTCGGAGCCGTGATGGGATCTAAGAACCTGAAAGCCCTGGTAATCCGCGGAACCCTGAGACCCCCAGTCGCCGACCTCGACGAGCTCAAGAAGATTTACCAAGAGGTCTTGAAAAAGGTGATGAAGGCCCACGGTCGTGCCGAGGGAGGAGAACGGGTTGCTTCCCATGCGTAACTGGTCTCAGGATAGATGGCCTGAAGGCGCTAAGAAGATCGGGACCCCTCGCTTCAGCGAGGAGCTTAAACCGGCTCGGTGGCCGTGCTCCTTCTGCGTCATGGGCTGTCACAGGAGGATAACGAATCCCAAGTATGGGTCGAAGACCGCTGGGCCCGAGTATGAGACCCTGGGGATGATAGGCGCGAACCTGCTTATCGACGACTTGGAAGCCCTGGTGAAAGCAAACGATCTCTGCAACAGGTATGGCATAGATACGGTCGAGCTCGGCGGGATCCTTGGCTGGGCATTCGACGCATATGAGGCCGGAATAATAGGAAGGGACGATACGGATGGAGTCGAGCTTAAGTGGGGGAACTCCGACGCGCTTCTCGCGATGATAGAGAAGATCGCTAAGCGCGAGGGGTTCGGCGACCTCCTAGCAGAGGGACTGAGAGCGTGTGTCGACGTCTATCCCGAGACCAAGCCCTATGCGGTCGAGGTGATGGGGCAGGCGGTCGCCGCCCACGATCCGAGAGCTTTCTTCGCCGAAACTATTACGACGATAGCCTCTACCCGGGGTGCATGCCACATACATGGGTTCGCGGAGGCGATAGAGCTCGGGATGACTATTCCGGAACTCGGCTTAACCGAGCCCATGGACAGGTTTGAATGGCGTAAGAAGGGTTATGTCGGCGCGGTCTTTCAAGACGTGCAACAGTTCTGGAACAGCTTGGTGTGGTGCTTCTTCTACTTCTTCTCAGGCGTCAATTTATCCGATGAGGTCGCGATATTGAACGCGATAACGGGCTGGAACCTCACTCCCAAGGACGCCGCGAAGATAGGTGAGAGGATAGTCAACATGCAGCAATGCTTCAACCTGAGAATGGGTCTAGACCCCCTGAAGGAGAACGTTCTGCCGCCTAAGCTAAGCGTTCCGCACAGGGAGGGTGGAGCCGCCGGAAGGATTCCCCCATGGAGGGAGATCTTAGATGAGTATTGGAGGACGAGAGACTGGGTAAACGGCGTCCCGAGGCGTAGAAAGCTCGTGGAGCTAGGTCTAGAAGACTTTGCCAAGGAGATCTACGGCTACTGAGTTTCCGCCTCCTCCACCAGCAGATCGGGAGATCCACGTCGAGTAGGATCCTCGTTTAAACCACTTTTCCATAGCCTATTAGCCTCCAAGCGGACCCGATCATCCTAGAGATTGAGACCTTATCTCCATCCATCGCCACGACCGGCCTCCTCAAGGCGACCTCGATCCTATCCCCACTCCTCTTCGTCACGACCCCGCTCGTCACAGCCGAGTAGACGTTTAATACTAATGGCTCCTTGACGTTTATGGGCTTCACCCTCATCTTCTCGCTAACTCCCACGACATACTCGAAGAGATCATACTCTAGGCTGAGCGTATATCTGGTGGGTGGAAGCGTTCCAGGCGATCCGGCCATGTTCCCGATCATCCCGTCAGACTTCGTTAGGGCTGGATCGAGCTTCGTCTCTATCCCGGTTAATCCCCCGCTCCTCGCCTCCTCAACATCTCTCCCGCCAGCCCTGATATTGACGACCTCGGTCACCAGCGGCTCATACTTCCCAGATTCCTCGACCTTAACGCCCGGAGCTATCTCGATCTCATCCCCAACCCTCACAACTCCTTGGATGATGGCTCCTCCGATCACCCCGCCCCTGATCTTGTCTCCAGGGGTTCCGGGCGGATTCACGTCGAACGATCTGAGGATGGGCATCCTGAAGGGCTTCGTCAGGTCGTGGTGCGGTGTTGGGATGAACTTCTCCATGGCCCATAGGAGGGGCTCAACCCCAACCGCGTGCTGGCCCGAGATAGGGATTATCGGCGCATCCTCGACCATGGTCCCCTTAATATAGGATCTTATCTCCTCATAGTTCTCCAACGCCCTCGCCCTATCCACGAGGTCGATCTTATTCTGGGCGAAGACCATGTTCCTGACGCCCATTATGAAAGCCGCCTGTAGATGCTCCCTATCCTGAGGCTGTGGAAACCTATGCCTAGCATCCGCGACGAAGATCGCCCCATCGAATAGGGCTGCTCCGGAGAGCATGGTGACCATGAGCGAGTGATGGCCCGGACAATCTATGAATGAGACCGCCCTAACGAACTCGGTCTTCGAGCCGCATCTAGGACATCTCTCCCCGGTCGTGTAGTTGAATGGCTCCTCGCAGCTCGGACACCTATAGATGGCCGCGTCCGCATAGCCTATCCTGATCGTTATCCCCCGCTTAAGCTCCTCGGAGTGTGTGGCCCAGCGTCCCGATATTGACCTCAGGCTGCCTAGGTAGGGGTTTTAGCGTGGACAACTCCTCAGCCTACATAAAACCCTCTCAACCTATAAACATTTGGCCTAGGTAGGGGTTTTAGCGTGGACAACTCCTCAGCCTACATAAAACCCTCTCAACCTATAAACATTTGGCAACCACCATCCATAGCTCTAGGATGGAGAGAAAATAAGGACCTAAGGTGATTTCAGCCATCCAGTAATGATGAATTATATGGGTGAGCTGATTGTGGGATTCTGAGA
Source organism: Candidatus Wolframiiraptor sp. EX4484-121 (assembly GCA_002255105.1). Next base: position 286 of record NJEK01000071.1, on the reverse strand, counting down.
AGCCGTTAACATTTAGATCATCATAATTCAGTCGATCTAATCACATGCAATTCTCCCTCATATTCTTTTAAAATCATGTCCTGATATAGAATGTTGTCTCGATCTCGTTAGATATCCTGAGCACTTCTATAGGATCCTGCGGCTCGATTACCTGCATGAATTTTATTAGGGTTATGATCGCCCTCATTACCTCCTCCGCCTCATCTATAGTCAATCTCTTCAACAGTTTCGTCTCCCTCCACAACGCATTACCAACCTCATAGATCGTTAGCGTAAGGATGTAGTT
>NJEK01000022.1 GCA_002255105.1 Candidatus Wolframiiraptor sp. EX4484-121 | reverse complement strand
AATAGGCCTGGGATCGTGTAGACATACCAGTAGGCGAAGGGGTCTCCCGGCTTACCTGTTATCCAGTTCCTTGAGAGGGAGATGAGCTGACCCCAGTCCGCATATCCCTCAGGGGCTCCGAGTCCTAGGAAGCTTAGGGCGGCGACGTTCAGGACTACAGATCCTATATCTAGGGACGCCATTATCAGTAGCGGGTATATCGCGTTTGGGAGGATGTGTTTGACGATCACCCTTAGATCGGAGCATCCTATGGCCTTGGCAGCCTCGACGAAGTCCTCCGACCTTATCCTGAGAAACTCGCCTCTAATCAGCCTGGCGTATCCAGGCCACCAAACCAGGACCATCGCCAGGGTTACGCTGTCTAGTCCGGGGCCGAATGCGACTACCAGGGCCATCGCTAGGATCAATCCAGGGAATGCGAAGATTATGTCCGTGATCCTCATCAAGACCTCATCTATTATCCCACCATAGTATCCCGCAACCCCTCCAACCACTATTCCTATTAGGGCGCTGACGGCGTATGGATCTCTTCCAGGTCTCGGAGGGGCGAGGACTGGAGCGGCTATAGCGATTATCGTGAAGAAGATCACTATCGCCAATCCCACGATCGAGAGGGGGGTCTCCCTCATCCTCCTGAGAATGAACTTAAGCTCCTTTATCCGGGGACTCTCCTTAAGGGAAGGTCTTTCAAGTATGGTTCATCACCCCAACCTGATTCTGGGATCGATGTATGCGTATAGGATGTCCACTATCAGGTTCGCCACGACGAAGACCATGCCCGCGAATAACGCGAATCCGAGAACCGCTGGTATGTCGAGCTGGGTTGCGGCGTGGGCGGCCCAGTAGCCTATTCCCTTGAATTCGAAGACGGTCTCGGTTATCACCATCCCTGACAGCATCCCGGCCGTCAATAGACCCGAGATGGTCACAACCGAGATCAAGGCGTTTCTGGTGGCATGCTTATCTATGACGGTCTTCCACTTCAATCCCCTCGCCCTAGCCGCTATCACGTAAGTCTTGTTCAATTGTTCGAGCATGCTCGACCTCATTATCCTCATCAATAGGGCCATGTTGATTATGACGAGGGTTGTGACCGGGAGGACTAGGTGGCTCAGGGCGTCGAGCAAGACCGCTCCATTAAGATTTAGGATAGCATCTATTGTATAGAGACCCGTATAGACCTTAAACTTCCCGGAGAGGACTAGGTTCTCGGCCCATGTGCTCAGCCTCCCGGGCGAGAATATTCCGAGACCTCCATAGAAGATGGCGAGGAGCATTATACCGAGCCAGAAGGATGGTAGGGACCAGCCTATGATCGCCATGATCCTCGTGAGATGATCTACTGCCGTATCCTTCTTGACGGCGGCGAGCTTTCCAAGGGCAGTTCCGATGATTATTGTTAAGGGGGCTGCGTATAGGGCTAGCTCGGCCGTCGCTGGGAAATGGGTTAGGAGGGCGTCGAGGACCGGCATGTGGATGGATTGAGACCAGCCGAGATTTCCATGCAAGACCTGATCAAGCCACCTAAAGTATTGTATGTATACTGGCTGGTCTAAACCATATTTGCGAATTATACCTTCTATGTTCTTGGCTTGTCTCGGATCCCTGATATATAGTGATGCTCTCATATATGGGTCGAATAACTGGGTTATGGCGAAGATTAGGATGGTTACGCCTATGAGTACGGGTATCATTAGGAGGAGCCTTCGAATTACATAGGTTCTCATGCTCGTGCTCAAGGGTCTCCAGAGATCCGCTCGGAAACCCCATCTAATTAACCTTACTAAGCAGAAAAAGAGGAGAGTAGATTTCAGTTAGGTTAGGTTGGGGTTACATAGCCCTGCCAGGCGGCGAAGGTTCCCTTCGAGTGCATGTATGGGTGGACGAAGTTGTGCGGGTCTGGGTAGTCGGCGAGCCAGCCTATGATGAAGACCGGTAGCTGCTTCTTGACCATGGCCTTCAGGTAGATGGGCCACTCGACGGCTCTCACATGGACCTTAAACTTGGGGTTCAGGCTCTCGATATTCTCCTTTAGCATCTCGGCAACGGTCTTACGTTGCACGTTCCCGGTATTGTACAGCACCTCGATATAGAATCCCTTCTCCCAGACCTGGCCTCCCCACGCCTTCTTGAAGTATTCCTTCGCCTTCTCTGGGTCGAACTTGTAAACCTTCTGCTCTGGGTTAAAGAATGGCAGCCCCTCGACGATTGGCCCGGGCACGTGCTTTCCTTCTCCAAGTAACGCATCCTTGATCAATTTCTCGTAGTCTAGTGAGTATGCGAAGGCCAGTCTAGCGTTTATGTCGCTGAAGAAGTTCGGCGGTATGCCCTTTCCATCAAGTTTCCCGCTCCCGATGTATGGGCTATTCGGATCTATCTTGAAGGTGAAGAAGATCGCTGTGTTCGTGAGGGTTGGTAGGTCCTTGACAACCCGTATTCCCTCGGCTCCCTCAAGCTCCTTTATATGCATCCTCGGAACCCAGACCACGTCGGCGTCCCCCCTCAGGAACATAAGCTTCCTCGTCGACCACTCATCGACCTTCTTCACTATCGCCCTCCTAAGCTTCGCCGGCCCCTGGAAGTAGTCGTCGAACCTCACGATGGAGACCTGTTTTCCATGCTCCCACTTCTCCAGCATGAACGGCCCAGATCCGCAGTCGGTCTCCTGGAGCTCAGGAGTCTCGGGGTTATGATACTTCTTGAAGATCTCAACCCAGTTGTCCTTGTTTCCAGGCCATGCCCCGGCCTTAACGGCGCACTCCTTATCGATTATGCTCGCCCATGTCTGGCTCCAGATCTGGAGGAATGTCGTGGTTGGGAATGGTTTGGCTAGGTGGAAGATCACGTTATTTCCTTCGACCTCGACGGAGTCGTCTATCATCTTCCCTATCTTCTCCGCGTCGGCTGGGACTGAAAGATTTCCAAGCTCGCTGAGAGAGTCAACTCCGAGTAATGGTTCTAACAGCATCCAGACCGGGCCTCCATCCCTCTCCTGAATCATCGCCCTCTCAAACGAGTACTCGACATCCTCCGGAGTTATCTCACCGCCGGCGTGGGTCTTTATCCCCTTCCTTATCGGGAAGATTATCGTCAACCCATTATCCTTTACAAGCCCGTTCTCGACGGATGGAACCTTCTCGGAGATCATTGGAACGAATTTATCGACGTGCTCCCTATCAAAGAAGATCAAGGTGTCGTAGATGTTGAAGATTATCTCAGCGCTCGCCGTGTCGTATGCCCAGGCGGGGTCGAGGGTCTCAGGCTCGCCTATGGTCGCCTCTATGAAAGTGTCGGGGTTCTTGGCGTCAGGCGTCTTCGACAGAACATAGAAGTATAGCCCGGGATAGATTGGATTATAATACCATCCCTGAACCCATGTTCTCTCATAGTGTCGGCCGAGCCCTTGGTAGAGGACCACGCTCGGAACATCCTCATAGTAGATCTTCTGTAGCTCATAGTAGATGTCCTTCCTCTTCGCAGGCTCTATCGTCCTTATCCCCTTCTCGACGAGTTCGTCGACCTTCGGGTTCTTGATGTAGAATTTTACGGTCGGGGTTGGACGTGGGCCGATTATCCCGGGAACCTGGGTAGTGATGTAAACCCCTGCGATCACGGCGACGATCACAACCACTGCTATGGCTATCGCGGCGCTCCTACTTATCGCGGATACCTTTCTCATGGTTGCTTTATCTTTCAAATAGCTCATTTAAAAATCTTTAGATCTCTATGCCCGAAAAATGGAGATTAAGACCGTTATCAGCGCCAAGGTTAGGGGGATGGGGAGACCCGGCAAGATCTTAGATCTCCGCAGAAGCATTAGGACGATTGTATAGCCTATCAAGATCATGATCGACGCCATTATTCCATGGATGAATCCATAGTTCCAGATTATGGCCGAGACCGTCAGCGAGTAGAAGAAGAGGTCTCCAAGCCCTATGACCAGATCACCCACCTCGACCGCCAACCCCCTGAGTATGGGAGCATCTTGCCTGGTTAGGTGGGAGAGGTGCCCCTTATAGACTGCGAGGATGTCGTAGATCGAGATTGCGGCCACGAGTGTTAGGAAGGTCCAGTATGGTATGCTCATCCCTATAATCCCCCCGGCCCCGGAGGCGATGTAGGATGCGGCGAAGGATGTTGCAATCTCACCCCCCCTAAATATTAGAAGATATGTTATTATCGTCGCGGCAATGGATGCTAGGGGGATCCAGAGGTTGAAGATCCATGGATCCAGGATTAGGGATATGTTTAGGAGGTGGAGGGTTGTTATGCTGAATGAGACGAGCCAGGCGAGGCATGCTACCAAAATTCTTAAAATTCTAGGCTTTCTGCTCGCGATATAGAGTATGATTATGCTTGAAACCCCTATCAAACCAATCACTATCAAGGTGTTTATGTATGGCGCCGGATTCGAGAGAGCTTGAGCGGGTGGAGCTGTTGGAGAAGGCTCTTCAACCGGAGTTATGATCGGTTTCGGAAAGATTATTCCCGCATATCCGGTGATGAGTACGCAGAGCCAGGTCAAGATGATCGATAGGGTGACTGGGAGATAGGTCTTCGGGGTTATCCTCAATCTTCTAACATCCTCCTCATCCATATCCATCCTCTCCTCCAAGAACCTCCCCCACACCTATAATAGATTTCCAGCCAAGATCCGCGATTAAGATCAATATAAGAGCTTGCCCTTGAATTTTCGGTGAATTGATGGTTGAAGTATAGGCTGATGGATCTCCTCGCATGCCCCATATGCAAACACTTCCCACTAAAGCTCATAGTATTCGAGGAGACTGGGATAGAGAGGCCTGAGAGGATCAGGAGATGCGAGCTGTATTGCGGCTATCATCAGGCGATGGTCAGGGATCTCTCAGAGTTAAATTGCGAGGACTGCTGGAGCAAGGAGATAGTGAGCGGGATACTGATCTGCGATGGGTGTGGGAGATGGTATCCCATCGAGGAGGAGATCCCTAGAATGCTCCCAGACGACCTGAGAGACAGAAACAAGGACCTAGGCTTTCTCTCGAGGTGGAGGTCTAGGATACCTGAGGAGATTTTGCGCGGGGGGAAGCCCTTCAACCTCGGAAATCCGTAGAGAAAAAGTTTTTTACGTTGAGGAGACCTTACCTCTCCATGCGAGGTGGACTTGGATGAGCGCTCCATCCTCTGAGGACGCGGTAGTCTTGGTGGGTAGGAAGCCGACGATGAACTATGTCTTGGCAACGACCATGCCCCTCACCGAGGGCAGGAAGGTGATCTTGAAGGCTCGCGGAAGGGCTATAAGCAAGGCCGTTGACGTCGCCGAGGTCGTTAGGAGGAGATTCATCAAGGACGCTGTTATCGAGAGCGTGAATATCGGGACCGAGGAGGGAAGGGTTGGACAGGATGGGAGGCCGAGGAACGTCAGCACGATAGAGATAACCATCGCCCCGAAGAAGTCTTCGAGGAAGAAATAACCACCCCACCCCCTATTTTATCAATTAGCTTATATCTCAAGGAATCTCACGATCCCTGAGATGATTAAAGTCGTCGATGAGGGGTTTGTGAAGAACTGTATCAGACCTAGGAGGGCGAACTCGCATAAGGGGGAGAATGGGAAGGTGATGGTGATCGGGGGGAGCTGGCTATATCACGGGGCGCCGTTCCTCTCAGCCATGGCCTCGCTGAGATGCGGGGTCGACCTAGCATATATCGCGGCCCCGGAGAAGATCGCCACAGCTATCAGAGCTCTCTCACCCAACATAATCGTCCTACCTTTATCAGATCTGAAGCTCACTAGGGGTGTGGCCAAGAGGATCTTGAAGATCCTCCCGGAGATAGACTCCGTGGTCATAGGCCCTGGACTGGCCCCAGGCGGGGAAGCCGGGATAGAGCTTGTGGTCAAGGAGGCCATTACACTTGGGAAGGGAGTGGTCCTCGACGCAACCGCCCTATATCCAGAGATCCTCGAAAAGGTTTCGGGTGGAAGAGTCGTCCTAACGCCTCACGCTGGAGAGTTTAGGCGAGTCTTCGGGAGAGAGGTTCCAAGCGAATTAGATGGGAGGGTTAAGCTTGTTAAGGAGGAGGCCGAGAAGAACAGGGTGACCATACTCTTGAAGGGTAGATTCGACGTGATATCGGATGGAGTTGAGGTCGTGGTGAATGAGACCGGGACTCCCGCCATGACCGTCGGCGGAACAGGAGACGTATTAGCCGGGGTGATCGCATCCCTCCTAGCATGGGGGAACGATCCATTTAAGGCAGCCGCATCCGCGGCCTGGATAAACGGTAGGGCTGGCGAGCTCGCCGCATCTAGGCTCGGGTTACATATATTGGCGACCGATGTAATAGATGCTCTGCCTGAGGTCTTGAGGAGGTTTGATAGGGTTGTTGAGTGAGCTTAAGGTATTGGACGCTGTGAGGATAGCGCTGGTCTCGGTTGCGATGTTTTACTCATCCTATAGCGACTGGGTTTCGAGGGAGGTTGATGACAGGGTTTGGATAATGTTTAGATATCTAATCCTCGCCCTAATCTCGATAGGACTTGGATGCGGCCTCGCCTACGCATTCTACTACTTCGGATTCTATGGTGGAGCGGATGCGAAGGCTGTCATGGTGATCTCGATAGGGCTCCCGCTCTACTATCCTAGGATGAGGCTTCATCCATTCACGGGCTTGGCCTCGCTCTCAAACGGCTTATTGATCTCCCTGATAATACCCATCTCCATGCTCATCATAAATCTATCCACGATTCTGAGGGGTGAGAACATCTTCGAGGGATTCGAGCATGAGAATAGGATCAGAAAGCTCGCCGCACTCTTCTTTGGAATTAGGGTGAGGGATGCTAGGAGAAGAAAATTCTGGCTACCGCTTGAAGAAGAGAGGGATGGGAGGAGATACTTCAGCTTCAACATCCTCACCTTCGAGCTCGAGGAGCCGAAGAGGGATGATTCCTGGGTTACTCCCGGCCTCCCCCTACTCCTCTTCATAACCGCGGGTTTTCTGACGTTCATTCTCCTTGGAGATCTGATCTATGTAATCGCCTCGATCTTCATCCACTAAGACATGAGGTTCTCGGCGTATATCTTCTAGGGATTCGCGGATAAAGCCGTAATGCGCTTTGAAGATAAAGCTCAAATGCTCTGAAACCATTTATCTAGGTGGATGAGGATCGCCAGGCTTAGGACGGGCGTCGAGGGAATAGACAAGCTCCTCGAGGGAGGGATACCCGAGGGATTCTTCGTGGCGGTTACGGGCGAGCCTGGATGCGGGAAGACCATATTCTCGATCCACTTCATCTATCAGGGAGTCCTCGACGGAGACAAATGCATCTACGTCACAACGGAGGAGAGCAGGGAGTCGATCATGAGACAGGCGGCTCAGTTCAACATGGATTTTGAGCGAGCGGTTGAGGAGAGAAAGCTGATAGTGATCGACGCCCTTATGGGTAGGGAGGATAGGTGGAGCCTCCAAAGCCTAGACATGGAAGCCCTGGTCGATAGGATAATCGAGGCGAAGAAGGAGCTCGGATATGGCAGGGCAAGGGTCGCTATAGACAGCCTATCAGCGTTCTGGCTCGACAAGCCCGCGATGGCGAGGAGATACAGCTACTTCATCAAGAAGGTCTTGTCCAAGTGGAACTTCACGATTGTTGCCGTTAGCCAATATGCGATAACGACCGCGGAGAGCTTCGGCTGGGGAGTCGAGCACATAGCCGATGGGATAATCAGGTTTAGGAGGATCCTGAGGGGCGGGGAGCTTAGGAGGTTCATCGTGATCGAGAAGATGAGGCAGACAAACCACAGCAGATACCTCTACGAGATAGACATAAAGCCTGGAATAGGATTGGTGGTCTTGGGGAAGGTCGAAAGGAGGGTTGAGGACTACAAGCTCCCACGTGAGGTGATGAAGAAGATCCTTGAGGCCAAGAGGAAATCAGAGGAACTGATATGAGCTTAGTAAGGGATTATTGCTGAGAAGACCTGATTTTCTTAAATAGATGTTGTCCGCAGAGTTTTTCGACGCGATCCGAATTCGTGGAGAGACATTTTCAGACCCCTCTCCCTATCCGCCCTCCGGCCATCATTATCAGCTATCAAATCGTAATCCGGCCTTCACCACGGTTAAAGATCCACTGTTTGGATCATGCAAAGACGTGAGGATATTATATAGGGTTCTTCACGAGGCGACGACAACCTTAAACCTTATTTCTTTCCCACATAAGATGTTGATGAGAAAGGTCAGGTTTGCGGTTATAGGACTGGGGTGGTTTGGGGAGAAACACGCCCACGTATTATCAAAACTGCCGCATGCGGAATTGTTCGCGGTATGTTCGAGAACCGAGTCGAGGGCGAGGGAGATAGCGAGACGCTATGGGGCTAAGAAATGGTATACGAGCTGGGAGAAGACTGCTAGTGATCCCGAGATAGACGCGGTCAGCGTCGTGACCCAGATTCATGATCACCGCACCCCCGCCGTCTTGGCCGCAGAGCATGGAAAACACGTCTTCGTCGAGAAGCCTATAGCTGGGAACTTGAGGGATGCCGATGAGATGATAGCCGCGGCGGAGAGAAATAACGTTCACCTCATGGTCGGCCACATACTCCGATTCGTGAGCCATTATGCTCAGGCAAAGGAAGTTATCGACGATGGAAGGATAGGGAGGATAGTCTCGATATACGCGAGGCGGAACATTCCCAGAGAAGCGGCGGTCTCCCCACTAAAGTATGGATCACCAATACTACTCGACGCAATTCATGATACAGATATAATGCTCTGGTATCTCGGAGACGAGGTGGAATCTGTTTACGGGACATGGTTAAATGCTTCCGGAAGCCCCCACCCAGATGTGGCATGGTGCATTTATAACTTTAGATCTGGGGCAAAGGGGGTATGTGAGACAGTGTGGTTTCTTCCGGAGAAAACCCCCTTCAGGATAGATGCGAAGATGGAGATCTTGGGAACTGATGGAGCCATCTACATAGACTGCGGGGAGACGGGGCTGGAGGTCCACGACCGAGAAGGTGTTAAGAGATATGACACGATACATTGGCCTATAATTCATGGAAGGATCGTAGGCGCGCTTAAGGAAGAGTTAAGCTACTTTGCGGAATGCGTCTTAAACGATAAAAGGCCGGAGATAGTGACCCCCCAAGAAGCTCGAAAAGCTCTTGAGCTCGTTCTGGCCGCCGAACGCTCCGCGAGAAGCGGCTTCCCGATCTCCATAAAATGATAACAACTCCGATTTAGAGAACCCGTAGTCAATCATGAGGGAGAAGTAGACCATCTTCCACCCCTTTCCACTCCATCCCTTTACCCAGCCCTCGACTCGTCCAAGCTTAGGAGCGATATCCCGTTGGTAAATTCATCATAACTAGTAAATTCATCATAACTAATCGTTAATGCGGTAGAACTCATTCTGGCGCCCCGGCCGGGATTCGAACCCGGGTCGCCAGCATCATTAGAGCGAAGAGCTGATATAGTAAGGTAGATATATTGGAGCTTAGAACTTTAAGCTGGCCCCGGTAGTATAGTCCGGTTAAGTATACGGGCCTCTCGAGCCCGTGACCCGGGTTCAATCGGCCAGATGGCCGGAACAGATCCCGGCCGGGGCATCACCTTTCAAGCAAAAGGGGAGCATGAGTGTTTCAAAAATCTTTGGATTCGGAGGGTTAAGTTCACATTCTCGTCATTATGAACATTTTCCTCTGAGGGCATCGATCTCCGTGGAGCCGCATACGCGACCAGAGCATACTGCCGGAGCAATTCATTTGTTGGCGGTAAAAATGTTGGTTTTGTTTTATGAATGCTTTTCGCCGTGAGGGTGCTCTTTTAGGATTTTAAACATTTTTAGTGGAGCTGAGCTCGTTTGATCGGATGAAGGGTTCGGTGGGTGAAATGGATCTCGTGAGGTCCCATTATGGGAGGTTTGAGGTTAGAGAGGAGATCGCCGAGTATTGTAGGGGTAGGTGGGTCGCCGTCCACTGCGAGAAGCTTGATGACAGGGGTGTTAGGGTTATGGTGAGGTATGGGCGTGGGTCGAGGAAGCCCTTAACGATAAACTCTGAGGCCGATGTTCTGAGGATTCTCGAGGAGTTTAGGGATTTGAGGCCGAGGTCATTTTATGCGACTGCTCACAGCTATTCTAGGTTGACGAGACCTGAGGACACGTTAGATAGGGGGAACATGATATCCTCCATGCCGACATGGGATATAGATTCCAAGAATGGAGATTGGAGGAAGGTGGTTGAGAAGGCGGAGGAGATAGTTGAGGTCCTCGAAAAACTTGGGGTGGTGGAGTCGGTCTTCTTTAAGTGGAGTGGTAGGGGAGCCCATATACATATCCATGGGGAGGCGTTCAGCCCCGAGATAAGGAGGAAGATAGATCCACTCGATATATCATACTCGATAACCCAATACGTGATCAACAGGTTGAGTCCGTCGAGTGGCGTGGTCGTCGAGAACAAGATAGACTTGCAGAGGGTTTTCACGACCCCGCTATCACTTCACAGAATCCTTGACAGGGTCGCCGTCTGCCTAAAGCCGGAGAGGATAAGCGAGTTTGACATAAGCTGGACCCATCCGAGATCATTTAAACACGATCCAAGTTCTTGGAGGAGGTATGTGGTTGGTGAGGGAGACGAACTCGCCGAGCGGGCTTTCGGGGCCATAGGCCCATATATCGTCGGGAGGATTAGGCGGAGGAGGAAGCATAAGCCCCTCGATAAACAGATCCTCGACATGTTCAAGAGATTCGACTCAAGACTTTAATCTATCGATCTCGCTCATCAGGGAGCTTAACCCATATCTGGATACGTGGCCCGCGAGGTATCCGGCCGCCGAGAGGGCTCTAAATGGATCAACCTCATGAGCTATGAGGGCTATTGTAAGTCCTATGAACGCGTTCAACCCCTCCTCCTTTAGAGGTCTATTCACCCAGCTCAACTTACATCTCGATCCATTCGATAGGAAATCCATTTCACCTCCATGGATGTAGATCACCTTACCTAGATCTGAAGCCTTCTTCGTCAACTCGTCGCAGACCTCTCCGGCTGGTTGGTCAGCCCTTAACCCAAGCTTATCCTCAGCCTCCGTCCAATCGATTATCGCCGCCATATGGACCCTTTCGTCGAGAAGGTTTAGGGAGATTATCGCGGATGCATCCCTACACGAGTTCAGGAGGTGTGCTCTCCTCCCAAGATATGCTACCCTCCCCTTAGCATCTCCTCCAAACGTGTATCTGATGTTAAACATCTTGAGGATCTCGACGACATCATCCGAGACATCGTCGAGCAAGGCGACCTCAAGCCTCCCTCTCATCATGTTTAAGGCGAGTCTGGCGTCTCCAGGCCCCATGATAAGCTCAGCTTCAGGTGGGATTCCTATCGGGGCCACGACAACCTCTCCGCAATAGTCTCCAGCGGCGGGTAATCCGAGCTTCGGTCTATGAAAGGTTATCGTTAGGTTTGCGTTGACCGCTATATCCCTGACTTCTCCCGTATCTGGATTGACTCCAGATGGTATATCAACCGCCACCCTCAACCCTTTCGCGGAGTTGATCAGGTTTATCATGGATCTCCAGGGCTCCCTTATCTCTCCCCTGATCCCCGTGCCGAAGATCGCGTCGATGATTGCCTCCGCCTCCATAACATCTCCGCGAGCGTTCTCTAAATCCTCCAGGCTCTTCACGTTCTTGAACTCTATCGTCTCCCTCATCTTCATTATAGTCTCGAAATTCCTCCTAGCTTCAGGGGTTCTAATCCTCTCTCGGTCGCCCAATAGGATAACCGTGACCCGCGCCCCGAGACTTGCCATATGTCTGGCCGCGGCGAATCCGTCCCCACCATTATTCCCCGTCCCGCATACGACCACTATCTTCTTCCCGGCTAATCCTCCCAGCCATTGATAGACTGTCCTCGCGACGCTTGATCCAGCGTTCTCCATCAAGAGGATCCTATCCACTCCAAGCCACTCGGCGTTCTCGTCTATGGCCCTCATCTCCGCCGAAGAGATCCCTCCCCAACTCTCCAATCTATCCACCTGTTTTCTAGATGGGTTTATGCGGGTTAAAAATATGTTGGATTTTAGGCCAAAGTCTCCTCGGGTATCGTGAAGAACGCTACTATCGAGAAGATCGTCGCCAATAATCCTAGAATCCCGGCTATCAGCAGAGGCCAGAGCATCTTCACGAACAGCGCGAAGATGTTTCCGGCCGCCATGCTCGGCAGAACTCCCTTGAGCCCTCCCGGGACGCTCATAGCTGTTAAGATCATGACTGGTATTGCTATCACGACCATTATTACGGTCGCTATCCTAAGCCATCCACCGACCTTAAACCACGTATTCTGAAATATCCCTGAAGCCCTGAAGTGCGATGCTATCTCGGCTATCAAACTGGCTAATCCAACAGCGGCCGCGGCCACGCCTATGGCGACATAAATCCCAGCAAACGCGAGGATCTTCTTGAGAAATTCAGGTGGGAGGACCTCGGTCGGCGGCCGCGCGGCTCCTGGGATTGCGGTGAATATTGCCCCGACTGTGGCGAATATTGCTCCGACAACGGCTATGCTCATGGCAAATGCGATGATCATCAATATCCCCGTCACGGTGAATAGTCTCTGCTGCGTATCTCTTCCCATCATTATCCAGGTTATCGCGATCAATATTAGGGCGATGAAGTTCACATATGGTATTAGCGTGAGAATGTATCCGATTCCCCCAAGCCACTTATACACTCTTTCCATGCTCGGTTAGAGGTTCTCCACGGTATAAATATATTATCAGCTCTTACCGACTTTTCTAGACATCATCGAGTCTATCATGCATTTAACAGCGGCCATGAACCCGGATCTCTCGGCAGACTTCACAACCTCCTCCCAATCCACCCTCAGGAGGAGTATTGTTATTATTATCATGGCCGCTAGGGCTATGAGTGTGGCCGTCAATCCTCCCTCCTGCCCTAGGAAGAGCCCGGCTAGATTGAAGTATAGTCTCCCGCTGTAGGCGACTATCCATGAGAGGATTATCTTCCCTAAAGCGTTCGCGAACATGAACTTGATTAGATCGAATCCGGTCAAGCCTATCGGTATGTAGATTATGTCATCGGGAAGCGGGGTTAGGGCGAAGAGGAAAACCGCCAATGCGCCGTATCTTCCGATGGCCCTACCAAGCACGGCCATCTTCCTCCTCCTCTCCTCTCTCAATAGCCTTCGACCGAATCTCCCAAGCCCATAGGAAGTTAGTTTTCCGATGGCCCCACCTATTCCGGCGAGTATTCCTAGGAGGAGTGGGTCAAGGGTCTTCGACATGAGGACTATTGGGATAAGATATGGGACTGGGAGGAATGGTATTAGGCTTCCCAAGACCGATATGAGGAATGCCCCAACATAGCCATATGCCTGGAGGGCTTCAAAGATCCTCTGATAGAATCCTTCATTCATCATCCATTTAACAGATAGAGAGCGTCGCCGTTAAATTAAGGTATTGCGGGCGTCCTCGCAGCTCTCCTAACCTCCCTTAAAACATCGTCGCCGAATCCATGCTGTTTAAGCCCCTTAAGCATGGCGCTCAAATAATCCCTCGACGGAACTATCCAACCACTTCTCGGATTCACGGCGATATGGGTTATTGCCTTAACCCTGCCGACATCCTCAACACTTATCTCGACGCTCATCCTCGCGGCTCTACTTGGAAGTCCCTCAAACCTATCGAGCTTCTCAAGCTGCTCATTCGTTATCTTGTAAGCCGCTCCATAAACCCTCGACGACTCATCTTCAACGAGGTTTGCCACGCCGCCCCTCCAGCTCTTCGAGTAGGCGTTGAAGACGAGCTTGAATCCCCTCAGCTCGGCTCTCCGGGCGTCGATCCACCGGCCAATACATCTCCTCATCAAGGATTTATTCAGAGACCATCCATATGCGAAGTACCAGACCTCCTCCATCCATGAGAATCTAAACTCAACCATCTAAATATGCGTTCTTGAGGGAGGCCTGTGGTGATGGGAAGAGGCGACATCGCTCTGTTGGGGGCTCTTCTATCCCGAAGGTCTTTCTCGCAAGGTGGAGGGGAACAGCCGTCATGGTTTATATTTGAGCATATGCACGTTAATTCATGAAACCAGCCGCTCAACCAACCCACTCACAATGCGTAAACTATAGGGATGGATTCTGCACCCTCCATGGAATCCCGGTTCCGCCTGATGGGCCGGCATGTCCGAATTTCACGCCGAGAATGGCTCCATCCCAAACATATTCACCGCCATGGCCTCAGCCTATTTCGATGGGGGCATGGATTGGTTGGAGGAGAGCTCTTAGGAGAATGCGGAGGATGCAGAGGCGGATGAGGCGTGGATGGAGATGGTAGATTCCTTCTAAGGATGGACGTACGCGGAATTTTCCATCGCCCGATATCCAAATATACCAATTAAGCTCACTCGTTAGAGGGTATAGCGACTTGAGTTCAGCGAAGAGGCTTGAGATAGTCGATTCGGAGAGATGCGTTGGATGCCAGCTCTGCATGTACGCGTGTGAGAGGAGGTTTGGAGACGCGGGCTTCGCGAGGTCTGCGATCCTAGTTAGGAGCGTTGGGGGGGTTGAGCGCGGATTCACCGTGATCGTCTGTAGGGCGTGTCGGGATCCACCATGCGCGAAAGTCTGTCCAACCGGGGCGCTAACCCCGAGGAGCGGCGGGGGAGTAAACCTCAACCCATCGAAGTGTATCGGATGCGGATTCTGCGTCGAGTCGTGTCCGATAGGGGCGGTCTTCTGGAACTATGAGGCCAATAAGCCGATAATCTGCACCTATTGCGGATATTGCGCGGAATTCTGTCCCCACGGGGTTCTGAGGCTTGGAGAGGTGAGGGGCGAATGAATCCAACAGATCCTCTCTCAAGAGTCCTCTACATAGATCTGGAGCATAGGAGATTCTGGACCAGAGATAGAAGAGATCTATTCGAGGAGTGGCTCGGAGGAACCGGGGTCGCCATACAACTGTTGAAAGAGGAGCTTCCGAAGGACGCAGACCCACTCTCGCCGAAGAACGTGATAGTGTTTGCCGTAGGCCCGCTCACGGCAACCTATCCATTTGGATCAAAGACGGTCGCCGTGTTCAGGAGCCCGCTTACCGGGAACTTAGGTGAGAGCCATGCCGGCGGTAGGAGCGCTACCTCGATAAGATTGGCTGGATATGGGGCGATTGTCATCAAGGGAGCCAGCGATACCCCGATCTACCTCGTGGTGGATGAGAGCGGAGTATACTTCAGGGACGCATCGGCGCTCTGGGGAATCACGAGCACCCTGACCGTTGGGAGGATATTGAGGGAAGCGACCTTAGGCCAAGGATATAGGAGCATAATGAGGATTGGGAAGGCTGGGGAGAAGCTCGTCAGATACGCGGCCGTGATGACCGAGACCTACAGACACTTTGGAAGACTTGGCCTAGGAGCCGTCTTTGGATCGAAGAAGCTCAAGGCGATTGTGATCCGAGGCGGGGGATCCGTTCCGATCTATGATAAGCGGGGATATAGGGAGGTCTATAAGCAGGTCTTCGAGCTCGCGGTCAAATCCGACCTAATGAAGAAGTATCATGATCTCGGAACCCCGATGAACGTCTTACCCCTGAATAGGATCGGAGCGCTACCCACGAGAAACCTCACCTCAGCGAGATTCGACGGGGCCGAAAAGATAAGTGGGGAAAGAATAGCTGGGGAAAAGCTTGGGAGGAGGCTGGCCTGCAGCAACTGCCCGATAGCATGCATCCATCTCGCCGCCCTGAAGGAGCCGTATCCGGATGAGCCATACTTCTATAAAACCACCTTCATATCATATGATTATGAGCCGATCTACGCCCTCGGGACCATGCTAGGGATCTCCGATATAGATGGACTGCTTAAGCTCTTGGATGTCGTCGAGATCTATGGCTTGGATGCGATGAGCACCGGGGTTTGCCTGGCCTGGGCGACGGAGGCTCTCCAGAAGGGGATAATTTCTAGGAGGGAGACCATAGTCGATCTTAGGTGGGGCGACTTCGAGAACTACATCAAGGCCGCGGTAAACATAGTCGATCAGCCAAATGAATTCTACGAGGTCCTTGCAAGGGGGGTGGAGAAGGCGTCTGAAAGATATGGTGGGAGGGAGTTCGCGTTAAGCTTTGGAGGAAATGAGATGCCCGGATACCACACCGGATACGGCGCACACATAGGTTTTCTGATAGGGAGTAGGCATAGCCACCTAGACTGCGCTGGATACTCATTGGACCAAAAGCTCAAGGAACCTCTTCCGCCGAGAGAGCTCGTTGAGAGGTTGATTGAGGAGGAGAGCTGGAGGCAGATATTATCGAGCCTAGTCGCATGCTTCTTCGCGAGGGGGATCTATAAGCCCGAGATGGTCGTGAAGGCCCTGAAGACGCTCGGCTACGACTACGATGTAGATGGATTGAAGGATCTGGGAAGGAAGATCTATGAGGAGAAGCAGAGACTGAAGCACGAACTCGGATTCAAACCGGAAGCCCTGAAACCTCCTGAGAGGGTTCTCGAAACCGAGAGCCCGCATGGAACATTAAACATAGAATACTTCGATGAAGCCCTGAGGGCTTATAGGGAGACGCTGAGCCGGATAATCTCGCAAGGGTAAGGGATTTAAGTTACCTAGGTAACCGGTTACCTGGGTAACCATGCTATTCGATCTAGCTCCGAAGGAGCGCTTAAAGGATCTATTCGATAGGAAGGAGGAGTATGGAGAGTTATCGCGGCTCGTTCGCTCTGGGAGATGGGTTGCGGTATTGGGTAAGAGGATGACCGGGAAGACGAGCTTAGTTAAGACTTTCGCCCATGAGAATAATGGCATCTATGTTAATCTCCTCGGAGCGGACAGGATCGAGGAATTCGCTAGGAGGCTTGCGGCCGCGGGAGGCTTAAGCCTTAAGGAGATGATCCTAGATCTTCGGATAGTCCGGGTTAAATGGATCAGGCTCGCGGAGGAGATCTTCGGGAGATTCAGGAAGAGGATTATAGTGTTGGATGAGGTGCAGGATATAGCATCTCCAAGATTCTTAAAGCTCCTGAAGTATATATGGGACACATATAGTGGTATTAAGATCGTCTTCTCAGGCTCCTATGTAGGCGTGATGAAGAGGTTGCTTAACCCTAAGTCGGCATCGCCACTATACGGAAGGGAGCCGGTGAAGCTCGTCCTGAAACCATTTCCAGCCGACGTTTCGAGGCAATTCCTATTGGAGGGGTTTAAGCAATATCGCCGCAGAGTCAGGGTGAATGAGGTTGAGGAGGTTGTTCAAAAGCTTAATGGATACGTTGGGTGGCTCACCCTCTATGGGAACTTAATGGATACGTTGGGTGGCTCACCCTCTATGGGAATCTTAGATGTGTTGAGAGACTGAATCATGAGGATGCCTTAAAGAAAACGGTTCAGAGAGGTTCAGCAATCATAAGGGACGAGCTGGAAAACTTCTTGAGGAATTTAAAGAAAACGGTTCAGAGAGGTTCAGCGATCATAAGGGACGAGCTGGAAAACTTCTTGAGGAATAGGAGGAGAGACCTATATCTAAGTGTGTTGAGGATGACGATCTATGGGGCGAGGTGGAGCGAGCTGAAAAACCGATTAAACGTGAATAGTAAGGTCCTCAGAGACGTATTACAGACCCTTAAAGATGTTATGATTCTCGATGAAGATCATGGATATTATCGGATAAGTGACCCCATAGTGGGGGAGGCCGTTAAGAGGTTGAGAAGAAGAGCCTCCTAAAGCAGATGACATCGTTTGATGCCGGGGGCGGGATTCGAACCCGCGACTTCGGGGATGCACCCTCCGACCAGCCCTTCGAGGATTATGAGCCCCGCACTCTAACCAGGCTGAGTTACCC
>NJEK01000021.1 GCA_002255105.1 Candidatus Wolframiiraptor sp. EX4484-121 | reverse complement strand
ATAAACAGGTTCACCCTCTTCGGAAGGATTCCAGAACCCCTCCGAGTCGCCCGATTGATGGCCCACTCGATCCTAAACGATGTGGTGGCCGGAGAATCTTCAGCCTAAAATACTCATAGATCCATAATCTCCCTCGATGCCGATCCATCTAATCGGCCTGGGCCTCGGAACCATTGAATACCTGACCTTAGGAGCTTTGGAGACCGCCGAGAGGATGGATGAGCTTCTCTTAGACACCTATACGAGCTGGATCCACCCAGACCTGATGAAGTATCTTAGGGAGAAGTTCGGCGAGAGGCTCGTCAAAGCGGATAGAAGCATGCTTGAGGAGAGGGTTGATGAGCTCATCAGGAAGGCGGAGGAGAAGGAGATCGGAATACTCGTTCCGGGAGATCCGTTGATAGCGACCACCCACATCTCGATAATATTGGAGGCGAGGAGGAGGAAGATTCCGGTTTACCTAATTTACGGGGTCTCGATAATCTCCGCCTCGGCCTCCGCCTCGGGCCTCCAAGCGTATAAGTTTGGGAGGATAACGACCATTCCTAGAGATGGCGTCGGCGTCGAGACATGTTATAGGGTTGTTGCGGAGAATTTGGAGAAGGGCTTACACTCCCTAATACTCTTGGACACCGCCGATGGGGGTCTCAAGATACCTGACGCCCTAAAGATGCTCATGAGGGTTGAAGACAAGCTCGGATATGGAATCTTCGATCGAGATAGCATGGTGATCTGCTTGGCGAGGATCGGGTCGAGCGAGGAGCTCAGATGGGCTGGGAGGATCATTGAAGCCTTGAAGCTTCATTATCCACCTCCACCACACCTCATAATAGTTCCGGGAGAGCTCCATTTCGCCGAGGTAGAGGCATTAAAGGAGATCTTGGGAGCCGACGAAGAGCTCGTAGAATCTTACAAGCCTCCGAGATATGAGAGGGAAAGGGCTCGATCATATATCATGAAGGTGGAGAGGGTTTTGGACGAGATCCGGATAAGGGTCGACTCGGAGAGGGTTATGGAGATTATCGAGATCGTGAAGAGCTATCTCGAAGACTCGAAGAAATTCTTGGAGAATGGTGAGGTGTTCAACGCGGTTGCGGCCATCTCATATGCTGAGGGCCTTCTAGACTCCCTAAGGAATATCGGATACGTCGATTTCGAGTGGCCTAGAACCTGAATCCAAACGCTTCGGCGAGCTTCTCAGCCCTCCTCAACTCCTCCAGAAACCTATATCCCCTCTCGGTCAGCCTATACTCGCCCATCTCCTCCTCGACCAATCCCTTCTCCGAGAGCTCCTTGAGGTACTTCATCAATCTATCGTAGGAGAGGTTTGCGTAGAGGAGTAGCTTTGAGACCTTTCCACCCTCCTCGCTTATCGCGGTTAAGATATCCAAGACTATCTTAAGCCTTGACCTGTAGGGCTTCAACCCGCCCTCACCACTCTGATCACGGATACCGCGAACATTATGAACCCGATGAATCTAAGGATCTGCCCTATCACCAAGAGACTTACGAAGGCCAAGGCCTGTATCATGAAGCATAGGTGGCTCAAGAATATCGAGGTGAACGCGATAGAGATCAGGAGCCTGTTGGGGGACCTATCCACCAGTAGGTTTATCATCGACTGGATCATCACCACCCCTATCAAGACCAGCAGGATGGACTCGGGGAGGGCGCCATACCTCACTATCGGGGCCGCGGCTGGGATGGCCTCCTCCGTCATAACCCTATCAATGACATACGATCCGAGGATCAGCGAGTAGCCTATCGCGGTCGAGATGAAGTAGGCTAGGTAGCCGACCCCGAGAAAATGCGGCATCCTCGAAGCTATGGCCGCGTAGCTGAGGATCGAGTCCGCCAACAACCCTATTCCCGTGAAGATGAAGCCCAGCTCGAGCGCCAGGAAAGACTTCTTCCTAGTGATTGTGTGGGCCCTATATGCTTGGTAGCCGACTATGAAGGCGACGAACGCGCTTATGAAGTTCATGATTATATCGTATCCGAAGAAGAGCGCAGGTCTAACCGGCATATCCTTCAACTCCAGCCCCGTCGAAGCATATTTATGTCTTGTGTATGATTCGTCCAGAATCCGAAAACGGCGTTAAGATTAAAGATCGGGTCGATCATGATTCCCCCGACCGAGATGGCTGGAAAGATAGTGTTAACCACCGGGGCATTCGACATGCTCCACCCAGGCCATGTAAGGCTCTTGGAGGAGGCGAAGAAGCTCGCCGGGTCGGATGGTAAGCTCGTGGTCTTGATCGCGAGGGATGAGACCATTAGGAGGAATAAGGGGAGGGATCCTATCTTCGATGAGGAGGCTAGGAGATACATGGTCTCCATGCTTAAGCCCGTCGACGAGGCGATCCTGGGATACATGCCGTTCTCCTTCGAGAAGGTGATCGAGAGGGTTAAGCCGGATGTGGTGGTCTTCGGATACGATCAGGAGGAGTTTAGAAAGGAGTTCGAGAAATTTTGTAAGGAGAAGGGGATAGACGTGCATATAGTGGTCGCTAAGAAATATTCCATCGGAAAATTGAATAGTAGCACGGAGATAATCGAGAGGATACTCAAGATCTATAATCCCTAAGAGCTGCTTGATAGAGGCTCTTCGATGGGAGCTTGACGCACACATACACCCTATCTCCATCCTTCAACCCAAGCTTCTCTCTCAGGCAGTTCGGGGCCACTACCTCAACCACGTCCTCGCCGTAATGCGTCCTCTCGATAAAGACTATGGCGACATCTTCGCAATCATTTAATCTGGCCAAGACGCATTTAGCTCCGCCGTAGGCTCTTCTACCGTCCTTGAATCCCTCGATCCTTATGTCGGCCGCCTTCTCCAATAGAATCCTATTCATTATCGAATCCCTGTTCATTAGCCTGATGTTGAGCGTCCCGGGATATGGCCTGAATCCGAGCTTCTCCTCGAACTGCCTCAAGTAGTATGGTATTTGGAGATAGTATGCCCCCTCAGATAGTCCTGTGAAAACCCTCCCCTCGAGCCTAATCTCTATCGGCCTCTCCAAGATCCCCTTAAGGGTTAGATACACGTCGAGGAGCTCTTTTAAGCCCTTCTCGGTTAGCTTTATCCTCCTCGCCTTTCCGCATCTCCTCCTAGCGATGTAGCCTTCCTCCTCAAGCTGGATTAAGAGCCTCGAAGCCGTCTGCTGTGAGATCTTCAATGCCTCCGCGAGTCTTGAAGTTGAGATCTCCACGCTTTCCGCGAAGGCATTTCTCCCGGCCAAGAATATCAGGATCCTCTCCTTATGGCTTAAGAGCGTCATCGAGAACACCGATTCACGAAATTCCGCGGGCGATTTACTCAGAGATTTATCGTTTCATTAACCCTAAGCCCCTCATCCGTGAAGATTAAGAGATCTATCCCATTCCCGCTCGCGGCATCCCTGGCTATCGACGCCTTAATCGCCTTCAACGCGAGCTCCCTCAGCTCCTCCATACCCATATCAGGCCTATATGTGCTCTCGATCACCCCTATCGCTATCTCCGCACCCGTCCCGACGACCGCGTAATCGTCCTCGATCATCGAGCCGAGCGGATCCAAAACTATTACATGGGCTCCGGTTTCATCGAATCCGCCCACTATGGTCTCGGTTAGATATGGTAGAGACCTGCTTTTGAATAGGTAGTTTGAGAGGATCTTCGCAACCCCTCTGACCGTAGGCTCCATCCCATACCTATATCTATAGAGGTTTACCTCGGCTTGAGCATCCCTAATCAAGCTCTGCATATCCCCGACGAGTCCCGCGCAGGCCGCTCCTATCTTATGAGTTATCTGGAATACTTTTCTCACGGTCTTGCTCACGACGAAGTATCCATAGGCAAGCCTCTTCTCCGACGCCAGGACGACGGAGTTCTTGCCCTTAATCCCTAGGGTTGTGGCTCCAGGATACGGATACTGCTGAGCCATGGTCTTAACCTAAAGATCTCTCCCTAAGCCTCCTCTTAAACATAGATGTCTAAAGCCGTGGACATAGACCCGGGCAAATCACCAATAAATTTATCAAGGATCGCGTGTCGAGCTTACTTGATGAAGGAACCTTATGAGGGTGTTGAGATAGTTGAGGTGGAGCCGATCGAGGGTGAGGAGTTCATAATAATCGAGGGGTTTCCCGACGTGGGCCTTGTTGGGTCGATAGCGGCCTCATTCATAGCCGACAGGCTTGGAATGAAGGAGGTTGGATACATGGATGTAGAGGCCCTTCCGCCGATAATCTCCGTTAGAGACGGGAGGATCCTGGAGCTGATCCGGATCTATAGGAAGGATAACTTGCTGGCCATCCTCTCGGACGTTCCGGTTCCGGCCTCGATAGTGAAGCCGTTTAGCCGAGAGCTGATGAATTGGATCGAATCTAAGAAGCCCAAACTCCTGATATCCCTAACCGGAATCCCCGAGCCTAATAGATTGAACATCGATAAGCCTAAGGTCTACCTCTTGGCGAGCAACGCCGAGCTAGCCAGAAAACTCCATGAGGCCACGGGGATTGATATGTTTAAGGATGGGTTCATAGCCGGGATTAAGGGGATGCTGATCAAGGAGGGCGCGAGGAGGAAGATAGACACGATCCTAGTCTCTGCTCAATCGCACTTCAATTACCCCGATCCGGGATCGGCGGCAGAGGTCGTCAAATATCTCTCGAAGATCCTGCACATCGAGCTGGACGTTAAGCCTTTGCTGGAGAGCGCCGAGGAGCTTAAGCTTAGGCTTAGAGACCTTATGAGAAGGACGAGTAGGATGATGCAAGGAGTTCAGAAGTCTAGGGAGCTTGAGCTACCGCCGGTCTACCTGTAGGGGGTGGGATGGATGAGTTATAGGAGAAGGCCTCTTTGGAGGATCTTGTTGGACGAGTTTAGGAGGATTGAGGAGGAGATGAATAGGATTGAAGATGAGTTCATCAGGAGGATTAAGGAGACGGAGGGGATGAGGGGATGCATAACCCCTCTCCACAACCTATACGAGTCCGGAGACGAGGTGATCTTCACCGCCGACATGCCCGGCTCGAGCAAGGAGGAGATAGATCTGAGGGTTGGGGAGAATTACATCAGGGTGGAGGCCCCATGCAGATCCCCGATAAGGGGTGAGAGAAAATACCTGCTCCACATCGAGCTCCCGGTGGAGATAGATCCAACGAGCGTAAGAGCCAGATACAAGGATGGAGTCCTAGAGGTGGTTGCGAGGAAGAGGCTTAGGGGGTTCAGGATTAGGGTGGAGTAGCGAGAGCTCTGACGACCGCCGACCAAGCCTTCACAACATTATCCCTGTTATAGCCTCCTCCGCCCATGGCGACGATCCTACCTTCACACATCTCCTTCGCGAGCTTGTGTAATCTCCTTGCGACGAAGTAGTGGACCTCCTCCGTGTATTCGAGCCCGGTTAATGGATCTCCTATAAGCCCGTCGGCTCCGGCCTGGAGCAGGATGAACTCCGGGTTAACGTCGTTTAGAAATCTCTCGACGAGCCTCTCCCAATTCTCCATGAACTCGCTGACCCCCGCTCCCGGCATCAGGGGTATGTTGAGCTTGGTTCCAGCCGCCTCCCCACCACCCCTCTCATGGGCGAAGCCGGTTCCCGGATACAGGGTTCTGCCATCCTGGTGGAAGTCTACATGCTTCAACCGCTTATCGTAGTAGAAGTCGTAGAAGACCCCATCCCCATGATGTGCGTCGATATCGACGTAGAGGACCTCCTTCAATCCAACCTTATCCAGGAGATATTTTATCGCTATCGAGGCGTCGTTGAAGATGCAGAACCCAGCGGCCCTACCCTTCCTCGCGTGATGCAGGCCGCCCATGGGATTGAACCCATGATCTATCTCACCCCTCATGACCAGATCCACGAGCTTGAGGGTTGATCCGACGACGTAGAGGGAGGCCTCATAGCATCCCTTGAAGGCGGGTGTGTCGCCATAATCCAAGTATCCACGCCCATCCATGGACATGCTCTTGACGAAGTCGACGTACTCCCTCTCATGATAGGATAATACCTCTTCGAGGGCGGCCATCCTAGGCTTAACCCTCACTATCTGGCCGGGGAACTCACTCTCAAGTTCCGGGAGCTTCTCATAGAATCTCTCGATCCTATCCTTCCTAAATGGATGGGGTTGGGGGAAGCTGTAGAGGAGCATCTCCTCGCCGTAGACCACACCCACCCTACATCTGCTCACAGACAGCCCTCCAAGATCAGCCGTCTAGGAGACTGGGAGAGACTAACTATTAGATATTTTTACGGGGAGGGGATTTTTCGGATGGGGAAGTTGCCTCGGATAAGGTTTAGGATCTTGGAGGGGAAGGATGGTGTTAGAAAGCTCTACGATGACTTGGCAGAGATCTATGATCGCTCGCGATTCCTCTACCTCACTAGGAGGCTTGAGAGATGCGAGGAGGGGGTTTTGAGCGGATGGCTTAAGAGGCTGGAGTCCCCGATGCTAGATGTTGGATGCGGGTCTGGAAGATACTCTCTGAAATCGGCTGAGAGGGGAGTCGAGGTAATATCTGTAGATCTAAGCCTGAATATGCTGAAGATTTTCCTCAAGAAGCTGGAAGCCCGCGGACTTGGGGAGAGCGTTCACGTGGTCTTGGCCGATGGGGAGAATCTTCCCTTCAGAGAGGGGTCTTTCAGGGGCTTATTATGCACCTTAACCTTCGACCACTTCCAGGAGCCTGAGAAAGCGATTTCAGAGTTTTCAAGGGTTTTGGAGATCAGGGGATTATGCATAATCTCCACGCTGAATAGGGAGCATCTCAATCTAATCAGGAGGCTGCTCAAGATACCTGCCGATAAGATTCCCTTCCTCGGCGAGTCCATTCCACCGACCCTCATCTACGAGGTCGGGCACACGGGCCTAGAAGTCCAAGAACTACTCTCAACCCACGGCTTTAAGCCTGTCAAGCTCATGGGGTGCTGTCACTGGGGATTGTTCACACCCTTCATACCGGAGCCCCTATTTGAGTTATTGGAGAGGCTGCTGGTTAAGCTAAAGAGTTCCATGAAGCACGCCGTATTGCATGTGGTCGTGGCCGAGAAGTCTCCGAGATAGCTTTCCCCAAAGCGGAGATCTTTTGAAAGCTTATTTAGGGGGCTTTTAACCGCCGAGCCGAATTGATGGCGAATTTATAAAATTTATAATCAATCCCGAAGTAGATATTGCGATGAAGCTCAAGCATGGCCTAGATGAGAAGGACCTTAAGATACTGGAAATACTCCAAAGCGATGGGAGGGCCTCATACTCCCAGATATCGAGGAAGCTTGGAATGAGCGAGGCGGCGATCTACTCTCGGATTCAGAAGCTCTTAAAGTTAGGCGTCATAAGGAGATTTCAAGCCATCTTAGATCCCGAGAAGCTCGGCTTCACCCTCACAGCCTTCGTAGCGATAACTGCTCAGCCGGCCAAGTATGAAGATGTCTTAAGGGCTTTGGCCGAGATGCCGGAAGTCCAGGAAATCTATGACGTTACAGGAGACTATTATTGCTTGATCAAGCTTAGGACTGATGGGAGGGAGAGCTTGGCGAGGATACTCGACCAGATCGGATCCCTCGATGGGGTGGCGTCCACCGAGACTAGGATCGTTTTGAGGACGATAAAGGAGGATTACGCCTTACCCATCCCTAAGCATAAATCAGCTCAACCAATTTGAGCAGATCTTCAGCCACGTAGGTCGGCGTAAGATTTTGCGGTAGATCTACAATATCTTCTCTCCTCGAAACGCCCGTTAGGACCAGGGCTGTGTCGGCTCCAATATTCTTTCCGGCCAATATATCGGTCTCAAACCTATCCCCAACCACTAAAATCTCATCAGGTTCCATCTCAAGCCTCCTCAAAGCGGATTCCATGATTATCCTTGAAGGCTTACCTATGACCACGGGCTCGACCCCAGATGACTCCCTCAAAGCCGCCACTATCGCCCCAGCCCCCGGATCAAGTCCATCCGGAGTCGGGTAGGTTCTATCCGCGTTCGTCGCCACGAACTTCGCCCCCTTCAGAATCGCTCTAAGACCCGCCCTGAGCTTCCGGTAATCCACCTCGCGATCCAATCCAACTACAACATACTCCGCCTCATCCCATCTCTCGATCGGGAGTAATGTATGCCCAATCCTCTTACAGTATTCTTTGAACCCCCTCCCAGTTATCGGTAATATCTTACTCCTCCCCGAACTCCCCATTATGTAGGTTGCGGCGGCCTCGCCCGACGTTAAGACCTGTTCCTCAACGCATTCGATGCCCAAATTCCTGAGCTTATCACAATATTCCTCCGACGTGTGGCCCGAGTTATTGGTGAGATACATCACCTTAACCCCAACCTCCCTCAACTTCTCTACGGCTCTATCGGATCCGGGGATCAGCCGATCTCCGATATATACGCATCCATCCAGATCTAGGATGAACGCCCTGTAATGCTTCTTCATCGCGAGTGATTGTATAATCCCACCTTAAATGATTTACAGATTTTTAGCCGCTTCAAA
>NJEK01000070.1 GCA_002255105.1 Candidatus Wolframiiraptor sp. EX4484-121 | reverse complement strand
CTATTCAATCGAGGCCAGAGGGAGATAGTCCTGAGGGCTAGGGGGAGGAATATAGAGAACTGTATAAAGACTGTGATGCTCCTGAAGAAGAGTTTTTACTCAGAGCTCAAGATAAGGGAGATAGCCATAGGTAGCGATGTGTTTGAGAGGGGGAAGAGGAGATACGTCAGCTACATGGAGATAGTTGTTACGAGATAAATCCTTTAAACATCTAACAGGAGATCTTAGTTCATGAGCAAGGAGGCCCCAAAGATAACCTCCTATCCAATTGGTGGAAGGGCCCGCGAGGTAATCTCAAGGGATGTAAAGCTCATGGCGAGATCATACATGAGACAATACCCTCTGGTGGTTAAGAGGGCTGAGGGAGCGGTCGTCGAAGACCTGAACGGAAACCTATACGTGGATTTCACATCAGGTTTTGGAACCCTCCCACTGGGAGGGTCAAACCCGGAGGTCGTGAAGTCCATAATCAAGCAGGCTGAAAATCTACCAACATATAGTTTGAGGGCGGCTTACAGCGAGGATGCATTAGAACTCGTCGAAGAGCTATCGAAGATCGCCCCGATTAGAGGCGATGTCAGGGCCATATTCGTGAACAGTGGATCGGAGGCCGTTGACGCAGCCATAAGATCCATAATCTGGCACACCGATAAGAGGATATTCCTGAGCTTCATAGGGGCTTGTCATGGATCAACCCTAGCCACCTCGAGCATATCATTCAACGGCTCTTGGATCGGGTGCGAGCCAAGCTTCATGAAGACCATCCATATACCATACCCATACTGCTTCAGATGCCCACTAGGGTTAAAACCAGAGAAATGCGGGTTAGCCTGCCTAACATATCTAGGTGATGTGATCTCGAGGATAGGGGTTCAGAGGATCGCATCGATGATCTTGGAGCCCGTTCAGGTTGAGGCAGGGGTGATAGTCCCACCAAAAAGCTATACCGAGATGTTCTCGAAGGTTATTAGAGAGAAGAAGATACCAATAATTCTGGATGAGGTGTCAACAGCCCCGGGAAGGAGTGGGAGATGGTTCGCGGCGGAGCATTGGGATCTCGACGCGGATTTCCTCAGGAGGCTTAAGGATCTGAAGGATGAAAGTGAGTTGATCGGGGACGTTAGAGGACTTGGATTGATGATTGGATTGGAGTTCGCTGGAGGTTCGGAGCTTGGTCAGAGGCTTGCTAGGGCGCTCGTCAAGGAGTGCTTTAGATCGGGCTTAATTGTCAGGAGACGGTTCTCGACCATAATCCTAACCCCACCACTAAACATAGATGAGAGACTTCTGGAGAAAGGTTTAGAGATACTTGAGACCAAGGTGAGAGAGCTCTCAAGATATAGGGAAGCGATATAAGTCGGCTCAAAAAAGAATCTGGTATGAGACCCGAGATAGCGGTTCTCGGAAGCATTCACATGGACTACGTCATAAGCTTGGATAGGATGCCCAGGCTCGGGGAGACTTTGATAGGGAAGGAGTTCAAGATGACGCCTGGAGGGAAAGGAGCTAATCAGGCGGTTGCGGCCGCAAGGCTTGGAGCAGAGGTTTACATGATCGGAAAAGTTGGCGAGGACTCGATCGGAGATGAGCTGATAGAGAATCTCGAGAAAAATGGCGTAAGGACGGATCACATTAAGAGGGCGAAAACCCATTCAGGAGTCGCTCTAATCTTCATAGACTCTAGTGGAAATAACGTTATAGGCGTGGCGCCGGGAGCAGACGATCTAGGGGATCGAATAAAGATTCTCCTACTGCAGCTTGAGATACCCGTGGAGATCGTCGAATACGCCATTAAGAAGTTCTCGGAGAGGGATGTGAGGATAATCCTAAACCCAGCCCCATATCATCCACTATCACGCGAGGTCTTGAACAAGGTGTTCATCGCGACGCCCAATGAGGTGGAACTCGAGCTGATGAGCGGGAGCAAGACGGCCAGCGACCATGATCTGATAAGGGCTGGAAGATGGACCATCAAGAACCTAGGAATCAAGAACCTCGTCGTAACGCTAGGGGCTAGAGGCGCCATGATAATAACCGAGAGGGAGGAGAAGCTAATCCCGGCGTTCAAGGTTAAGCCCATAGACACGACAGGAGCGGGAGACGCATTTAACGGAGCCCTAGCAGTCGCCCTATCAAGAGGAGAATCCCTGGAAGCGGCGGTAAGATATGCCAACGCCGCCGGAGCCCTATCCACATTAAAGGTTGGAGCTCAAGAAGCGTTGCCGACATCCGAGGAGGTTGAGAAGTTTTTAAGAGAGAGTGGATGCTAGAGTTCTAACCTGAACCGCCTGAAGCTATATCCGATGCAATCTCTTTCATGGTCTGTTTGAGAAAAGCGTTTCCTTAAGAAAAAATACCGTGTTCCCTTTAGGTGAGGGCTCACGACTATGTTATCTCGAGCTTCTTCAGCCTTATTCCCTTCTTGTGGATCGTGTATCCGCATTCCTTGCAGGTCAGCTTTAGGGTCTGCTTCTGGGTTAGCTTCGCCTTCCTCCTCTGAATAGGATATTTCTGGCCCCCATATCCATGTAGCTCCCGCTCATGCCTCCTGGCACCTATCGCCAAGGCCCTATCCTTACCCTTCTTGTATAAGGTGACCTTATGCTCGGTATGCTTGCGGCATCTCGGGCAATATGTTCTGATCGTGGCCGGAACCTTCAACCCCAATCGACCCAACCCTACTCGACCCACTATTTATACCATTATTAGGCCACGGTTCGGGAACCTTGAAGAGAGGCTTGAAAAGCTTTCTCCTCAGAATCTTTTAATCCCCTCATCACTCGATCGAATCTCAAAAAGGGTATTGAAAGTTCTGTAGTTGGTTGAGCATTCGTGTTTAATCGATTTTTAGCTTGTATAGTTCTGACAGCAGTCTTAAGCATGCATCGTAGTGCTTCTCGGCTTTTTGGTAGGCTTCTGGAGCATAGTCTTTGAAGTAGTCGGCATCGACCCCCTCCTCATATCCATAGCCCGCCAAGCCCCTCAGCTGGGCTAGCGTGGAGATATTCTCCGCCAGCTCGTCTAATATGGCCGTAAACCATCCAGGGATTCCATCTATCTCAGATATCTTCTTGAAGGCCATGCTCACGTCATGCTCCCTAGGGTAGTCTATTCCAAGGGCTATGAGGACCGCCTTGGACGCTTGCTCCACGGCCATCTGCGAGCAGTAGACGACGTCATCCCACCGCCCATCCTCTAGGGCCCTTAGAGCGCCTTTAAGCCATCTCTTAGCCCGCCTCAGAGCCGAGGCTGAGAGGTCGATGTTGGTCATCCTACTCAAGATCGATCACCTCTCCAGCCCTCACCTTCTTTAAGACCCAGTAGAATCTTCCATTCGGCAGGACCACTCTATGGGAGCCTAGCTCCTCAAGCCTCCTCCTCAGGGATCGAAGTACGCGCTCCAAGAAACCGTCCCTGTCATAGAGAATTATCCCATCGATTATTGCGTCTAGATATATCCTCTTGAATCTCCCCGCCTCATCCGGGCTTAGCGGATAGTTTTGGATTACTGGCCAGTAGCCCATTCTCACGGCCTCGAGGTATTCCGGGGTTTGTTCAAGCCGGTTTATAGCCTTTCTAAGCTCCTTAATCCTCTCCCAGACAGGCTTATCTCCCCAACCCTCGGCCACGACGAGCACGTCTATGTCGCTATCCTTGTCCCAGTCCCCCCTGGCAACGGAGCCGAAGAGCATCACGCTGATCAGCCTGTCTCCGAGCAGGTCTCTGAGCATCTCACAATACCTCTTGATCACGGGTGCAAGGTAGGCATGGGGTATCCTCTCTACGTTTCCGACCTCGAAGCCGGGCTCCCTTAAGGCTTCATCGATCTCCTCCAGGAGCTTCTCAACCCTCAGCCCCCTCTCCGTCAGCCTATAGCCCCCGGATCCTTTCCTCACGAGCCCGAGCCTCTGGAGCTTCTTCAACTTGATCGTGAGGGTCCTCGGATTCTTGACAACCGCCTTAAGATCGCTAAATCTCAATACCTTAGACCTCTTCAAGGCTTGAAGAATCTTATAAGAGATGGCGTCGTACATCCCCGCGGTAGGTGTCCATTTTTATATTTAAGATTTACATTCTTACACAGATGAGCTGGCGCGAGGCTCGGCGGATTCCACAGTTGTGAGAGACCTCGAGCTCGAGACCCTCACCCTCAATAAGGGTTGTAATAGATTCCACGGTGTTGGAGAGCCGCTAGAATGGCTGTTCATGATATTTTATAGGGTTCCATGAAATGGTTATAGCGGTCGATTGGAGCAAGCTCATCCCAAAGCCTAGGTCGAGCTTCCTACTAGTCCAATGTAATGAGTGTGGGAATAAGCAGATAGTCTTCGACCACGCCAAGACCCTAGTCAAGTGCCAGGTCTGTGGGGCGATCCTCGCCGAGCCCCGTGGAGGTAAGGCGAAGATCTTGGGAAAGATCCTGGAGAGATATGGCTGAACCTTTCCAAACCTCACTGATTAAGGGGATGAGCTCCGAATAGAACGTCAAAATATCTCCCGGCCTCTGGAGATCCATATCTTTTCCAAGACGTGGCCTCTTCCTCAATATGGAGGGAACGGTTTATGAGCTGGGGATGGGGGAAATTCGTGGAGTGGGAGATTACCGAGGTGGAATAGGCTTATGGACGCGATAGTAGTCGAGAACTTAACGAAGTATTATGGCGATCTTCTCGCGGTGAACGGCATAAGCTTCAGCGTCAAATGGGGAGAGCTCTTCGGATTCCTAGGCCCTAATGGGGCGGGGAAGACGACGACCGTGAGGATGCTGTGCGGTCTGACGAGGATAAGCAGCGGAGAGGCCTATGTAGCTGGATACAGCTCTCTCAGAGAGCTCAAGCTCGTCAAGAAGGTTATCGGCCTCGTACCGGATACATCAAACCTTTACCCGGAGCTAACATGCTGGGACAACCTCATCTTCACCGGAGAAATGTACGGCCTCGGGAGAGGGGAGCGGGTGAGGAGGGCCCGCGAGCTCCTCGAGTTCTTCGGCCTACTAGACAAGAAGGATTCCAAATTTGGGCAGCTCTCGAAGGGCCAGAAGAGGAAGCTCACCTTGGCGGCGGCCCTCATGCATAATCCAAGGATCCTCTTCTTGGATGAGCCCACCATAGGTTTGGATGTGAGAGGTGCTCGAGGTATCCTTTGCTGGAAGGATGAGCGTGGAAGAGGTTTCCCGGATTCCCGGAGTCATAAACGCTTCTAGATCCGGAGAATCCTTCACGATCGTGGTCAGCGATCCGTTATCCGTGATGGAGGAAATCGCGAGAAGGGCGAAGTCTAAGGGGATCTCCCTAAATTACGTGAACCTGAGGGGGGCAGATGCGGAGGAGGTCTTCCTCAGGATAATAGGTGATGCAGATGCTTGATGAGATCCGCGGAGCATTATACATAGCCAAGAAAGATCTAAAGGAATATTATCTTAAGCCGCCTACGGTAAGTTGGGGAATCGCCTTCCCGCTCGTCTTCGCATCCGCCTTCATGCTTAGAGGATGGGATAAGCTTTGGCTCGCTCCCGGGCTCCTAGCGCTATCGCTTTTCTTCGGCTCGACTTCTATGTCTGCTGCCTGCATAGTATTTGAGCGAGGGATGAAATCTTTTGAAAGACTCCTACTATTTCCGATAAGCTACTTCGGCGTGGCGTGGGGTAAGGCTCTCAGCAGCTTCTTCTTCGGCCTCCTCTCATCGATCCCGACCGTGGCGATCATCCAACTATTTCTCTCCATATCCCCGCATAACCCCGCGTTGCTGGCGCTCTGCATGATGGGGTCAGCCCTACAGTTCTCCTCCATGGGAGTTCTATTAGCCTTCGTCGTGAAGGATCCCGCGCAGGCCATGACCATCTTCAACACCATCAGGTTTCCGATGATCTTCCTATGCAACATAATAATACCGGTTAGCAAGCTTCCCAAATATCTATACCCAATATCCCTAGCAATGCCTTTAACATACTCGGTCGAGGCGATAAGATATGCCCTCGTCGGAAACTACGACCTCGTTCCTCCTCAGATATCCATACCCATAATCTTCATCTCCTTCTTCGCGTTCCTCTACCTCGCCGAGCTCCTGATAAAGAGGAGTATACCATGAATAGCCGGGAGAGCGATTTCAGGATTATTGATCCATGACAATTGGTTCGCAGAGTCTCACCGAAATATGGCTGGAATTTTAAATTCAGCCGCCTGACGTTAATCATATAGCCGACAGTTGGTTATTAAACATTGATAGATGGAGGGTGAGCTTCTATCACTGTCGGCGGCTTTTTGCTGGGCTCTGGGCGCTTCCATATATAAGAGAATTCTATCAAATGTGAGCCCGCTAACCCTTAACTTGTTCAGAAGCTCTTCGGCGGCCATGTTCATCTTCCTATTGCTTCTTCCATCCCAGAGTTTAAATCATATATCCGAA
>NJEK01000020.1 GCA_002255105.1 Candidatus Wolframiiraptor sp. EX4484-121 | reverse complement strand
GATCAGGTGATCTTCAAGTGTCCGAGATGCGGCGGATCGATGAGGCGGGAGAAGTTCGTCCTAGACACTTGGCTTGACTCTGGGATGGCTCACACGGCGAGCATAGATGGACTTAGGAATAGGGAGCTATTCAAGAAGCTCTTCCCATACGACTTCATAACCGAGGCGATAGACCAGACCCGGGGCTGGTTCTACACCCTCCTCTTCACCTCAACCCTACTCTACGGCCAGCCGCCATACAAGACCGTCCTAAATCAGGGCCACGTCATGGACGCCGAGGGAAAGAAGATGAGCAAGAGCAAGGGGAACGTGATCTGGGCCATAGATATGATGAAGAAGTATGGGGCAGACCCGCTCAGACTATATCTCTCGATCAAGGCCGCCCCATGGGAGAACATGAACTTCGTAGAGTCCGAAGTTGGTCAGGTGATCCAGGACCTGAATATACTCTGGAACGTCTTCTCCTTCGCCGAGACCTACTTCAAGCTCGACAGATTCGATCCCGAGAGGATAACCGTGGAATCGATATGGAGGCATCTGAGGCCGGAGGATAGGTGGATAATCTCGAAGGTCAATAGCTTGACGAGGTTTGTGACGAGCTCTCTCAAATCCCTGAACATACACTCGGCGGTGAGGGCCTTGAGATCGTTCATACTCGATGACCTGAGCAGACTGTACGTCAGGGCCGTTAGGAGGAGGGTTTGGATAGAGGAGGAGACTTGGGATAAGCTGGCGGTCTACGCAACCCTATACTACGTCTTGAAGAGGCTCACCCTGATCTTGGCCCCGATAATTCCACACCTCGCCGAGAAGCTCTTTCAAGCCCTGAGGCTTAGAGACGATCCCGAGAGCGTCCACCTAGCTAGGTGGCCTAGGGTTGATGAAAGATTCGTCGACGAGGAGCTTGAGGACGAGATGGAGATAGCGAGGTCCACGATCTCCGAAATCCTCCACCTAAGGCAGAGGCATGGGAGGAAGCTTAGGTGGCCGGTTAAGTCCATAATCCTCTCGCCGCTAAGCCCCAGAGCAAAGAAGGCGTTGGAGTCGCTGAGAGATTTCATCAGATCTCAGGTGAACGCCCTAGAATTGAGGATATTGGACGTTGGTGAGAGGCCCGAGGGGATGAGCTTAATCGTTAAGCCCGTTTATGAGAGGCTTGGCCCAAAGCTAGGAAAGGATTTGGCCGAGGTCGTCGAGCGGTTGAAGCAGGTTGATGGGGAGGTTGTCCAAAGGGAGTTATCCTCCAGCGGATCATTCAAGCTCATGCTTAGCGGTGGAAAGGTCGTTGAGCTGATAGAGGGGGACATGGCGTTCGAGGAGAGGCTTCCGGAGAACTTAGCGGGAGAGAAGGGGAGATTTACAGAGATATACCTAGATCTGACCGAGACCAAAGAGATAGTCGCCCAATCGCTCGCAAAGGAGGTCATCAGGAGGGTTCAGATAATGAGGAAGGAGATGGACTTAATGGTCTCAGACTATATAGACTCGGAGATCATACTCGAAGATGAGGAGAGGGCGAAGCTACTTGAGATGATGAGAGAATTCATCAAGGAGGAGACCAGATCCAAGCAACTTAAGATAGTTGTGGGGAGAGGTGAGGCGGAGGGATACGCTAAGGACTGGATGATAGAGGGGGAGAAGGTGAGGATAGTCTTGAGGAAGGCATGAGAATTGTCTCTGGAATATTATGTCAAGAACATCTTTGGGAAGCTCGACGAAGACCACTTCAAGGTGCTGAGGGCGATAGAGGCGAATCTTCAGACGAGGGAAGTGGTTCCGGTGGAGGTCATCGGGAGAGTAACCGGATTTGGTTGGAGGGTTGAGAAACTTTTGAAGAAGTTACATGAGTATAGGCTGATCTGGGCTCCGAGGGGGGTGGCGAGGGGCTACGCATTAAACTACTATGGCTTAGATCTACTCGCCCTGAGATCGCTTGTAGATAGGAATGTGATCGAGAGATTCGGAAAGCCCATCGGGGTTGGAAAGGAGGCAGACGTTTACGACGCCCTCTCACCGAGTGGTGTGAGATTAGCCGTCAAGTTCTTCAGGATAGGGAGAACGAGCTTTAGAGGATATGAGAAGCATAGGACGGCTCTGATGACGGCCCATACTTATATGCTCGCGTCGATAAGGGCCGCTGCTAGGGAATATCAGGCTTTGAAGATCCTACATCCTAAGGGCGTCGCCGTCCCAAAACCGATTGCGAGGAACAGGCATGTAATCGTCACCGAGATATTCTATGGAGTAGAGATTTCATCGATCTCATACGTGGAGAAGCCTGTTGAGGTTTTATGCGAGATAATTAGAAATCTGAAGTTGGCCTATGAGGCTGGAGTCGTTCACAGCGATCTAAGCGTGTACAATATCTTGATAACGCCCGAGCAGAGGATCCTGATAATAGATTGGCCTCAATGGGTTGATCCAGGGCACCCGATGGCCCAGAGATACATGGTTCGAGATATGAGGAATCTTTTGAAGTTCTTTAGGAGGAAGTGGAATGTCTTGGAATTACCTATGGAGTGTCGGAGGCTTATTAAGGATCTCTGCGGAGAAACATTTAATACCTTAGTAGGTGAATCTAGATCGAAAGGGATGGGTGGATGACCCCCTTAATGCTCGTCGGCGCGATCATAAGTATTATAGGAGTATCGATCGCCTTAGGGGTCACCTTCTATTATCTCACCCTACCGCTGGAAGCGCCTTTCAGAAAATTTCTCGACTCAACCATGATCGGACTGCCATACCTAATATACTTCGTCATGGTTGGCGGAATCTTGAGCGGGATAGGTCTCATAATATATGTGAGGGCCGCCAGGAGCGGGGTGACCATAACTCATGGGAGGCGCCAGCCGATCGCCCTAAGCAGGCCCGTTACAAGAAGACCTGCAGCGGCCTTATCGACCTCTACGCAAAAACCGGCGAAGGCGGCCGCGGGTCCAGACATCGTTGAGGAGATAGAGAAGGAGATTGAGGAGATCGTTAAGTCGTCTTCGGAGGTTTCCGAAGCCGTTGAGGAGAGGCCCGTGGCCGAGGTGGTTGAAGAGGAGGAGAAGCCATTGATAAAAGTGGTCTCGAGGGCGAATGATATGGTTTGCCCACATTGTGGAAGCCTTAATCCAATAGGTTCTAAGAAGTGTTCCAGCTGTGGAAAGAGGCTCTATAAGCCCGACGATCCCAGCAGGTCTTGTCCTGTGTGCGGCGCCCCCCTAAAGCTTTCGAGGAGGATCTCAGAGAAACTGTTTGTGTGTGGAATATGCTTCTCGGAGCTTGAGATAGCTCCCGAGCTTCAGAAAAGCTTAAAATTACGATAAGCTTCTTCATGGTGAATGGAGTTGACGCCTTCTCAATCAACCTCCCTGAACGTGGGCAAGAAACCCCTAATGATGGTCGCCAAGTACATCAACCGAGTGATCAAGGTGAGGCTGAAGAACGACCTGGTCTATGAGGGAGTTATGGTCGATTGCGATGGATTCATGAATCTGGTGATCGAGAAGGCGGTCGAGTATGAGGGCGAGGGGAGGAAGGCGACCTATCCAAGGATCCTGATAAGGGGAAACAACATCATGTACATCCAGCTCCTGCCGATGCTGGGAGAGTAGATGACTTACTTCGCAACCGGTGTAAGGTGAGGTTTTCCTTAAATACCGTCTAGTCGAATCCAGATAAGGGCTCTAATGATGAAAACGAGCATAGTTGTTGAGAGAATAGATAGGATTCCAGTAAAGGATCAGCATACAGAGCTCGTCGAGAGGAAGGGTTTGGGGCATCCGGATTACATAATAGACTCGGCATGCGAGTGCGCGAGCAGAGCCCTCTCAAGATACTATCTCGAACATTACGGGAAGATCCTACATCATAACCTCGATAAGGGCTTGCTCGTCGGAGGCGAGTCGAGGGTATGGTTCGGCGGCGGGGTTGTTGAAACACCTATCTACATCCTAATCGCTGGGAGGGCGACGACCAAGATAGAGTGTGAAGGGGGGGTTGAGGAGATCCCCTACAGGGAGCTGATCGAGGAGGAGGTCAAAGACTTCATCAGGAGGAACTTTAGATTCCTCGATCCCGAGAAGCATGTGGTCATAGACACGAGGATTAGGAGCGGGAGCATGGATCTCAGGAAGGTGGTCGAGGGCGAGGCGAGCGTCCCGAGGGCGAACGACACCTCATATGGGGTGGGCTACGCCCCACTAACCCCCCTTGAGAGGCTCGTATATGAGGTTGAGAGAGGTGTCAACTCGATCAGATTCAAGAACAGGGTTCCCGAAAGCGGGGAAGACTGTAAGGTCATGGGATTAAGGCTTGGAAAGAGGTATATCGTAACTGTTGCGGACAGCATAATAGCCGCGCTCACCCCGGATCTAGACCACTATCTCTCAGTCAAGGAGGAGATCAAGGAGGAGGTTCTGAGGATCGCCGACCAGGTTCTTGGAGGCGAGCATGAGGGAATCGAGGTCTACGTCAACGCGGCCGATAATCCCGAGGAGGGGATAGTCTACTTGACGGTCACGGGAACATCCGCCGAGAGCGGGGATGATGGAAACACGGGCAGGGGGAATAGGGCCAACGGATTAATAACCCCGAATAGGCAGATGTCCCTCGAAGCAACCGCGGGGAAGAACGCCAGAGCACATGTGGGAAAACTCTACAACGTCGCGGCGAGGATGATCGCCGAGAGAATCTATAATGAGGTTAAGGACTTGGATGAGGTATATGTGAGGATGCTCAGCCAGATAGGAAGGCCGGTGGACAGCCCTCTCCTGATCTCAATCCAATATGTGGCTGAGAGCGGTCTTAATGAGAACGCCCTCGCATATGAGGCGGCCGAGATAGCCAAGGATGAGGTTAGGAAGATGACGAAAATCCAGGAATTGATCCTAGAGCAGAAGATTCCACTATTCTAAGAATCTCTCCAAGCCCTTACCCTTCCTCAAGATCTCCGCGCACCTCTTAGGGCTTAATGCTCTAAACTCAACCCCATATAACTCCAATTCCCTCACGGCCGACCTCTTGACTCCCGGCGCGACTATTATTGCCCTCGGCCTCCTCCCAAACTCCTCCTCGATCTTCTCGACATACCTCACCAGCTGCTTCACATCCTCTGATGCGGCGCTCCTCCTCTTAATCTCCACGACGACGAGTTTACCCGCCGAGTCGACCCCGAGGATGTCTATGAATCCGGCGTCCCCCGCCCTCCGCTCACATTCGATGGGCTTGAACCCATCCTCTATTATCGACGGCCTCATCAAGATGGCTTTCCGCATATCCTCCTCGGTCGCATACATGGCGAACTCCGCCTCATCCCTCAGCTTATACGAGCTGGCATCGTAGATCTCCGAGAAGACTATTCTCAGAACCTCTTTAGGTCTAACCCTCCTCGCCTCGACCACGAGCCCATCATCCAGGAGCACCTCGATCTTCGAGCCTGGAGGCTGCCAGTTCACGGGCTCGTGGCCCGTCGGCCTATGGATGAGGACGCTTCCATCAGGCTTGATCATGAGGACTCGGTCTCCGAATCCCAGAGTCGATGAGGCCCTACCCTCGTAGCTAACCCTCATCCTCCCGACGACTATCAGGAACTCCCTAGACCTGATCGCCTCCCTAACCCTCTCAGCGGCCTCGGCCAGGTCCAAGCGGCCTCCCCATCCCTAGAGGTATGCGCCCAGCGCCTTAAACGGCTTTCGCCGAGAGCTTAGGGATCGGAGAACCTGATTGAGGTCTGCGCCGACTTCAACGGGCTTCTCCGAGGTCTTAATGATGATGTCGGGGTCTTTCAGCCCATGGCCCGTGGCCACGCAGACGACCCGCTCATCCCTCGCTATCAACCCCTCCTCCGCGGCCTTTATCAGGAACGCTATCGGCGCCGCTCCGGCCGGCTCGGTGAAGATTCCCTCCCTCGACGCTAGGATTCTCTGAGCCCGTAGAATCTCCTCGTCTGATACCGCGGCCATGAGCCCGCCCGTCTCCCTGACGGCCCTGAGCGCCCGCTTCCAGTTCACCGGATTCCCGATCCTTATCGCCGTGGCGGCGGTCTCAACATCTCTTATGGGCTCGAACTCGTCAGCCCCCTCAATGAACGCCTTGTAGATTGGGGCCGCCCCCTCCGCCTGAACGCCGACGAATCTCGGGAGATCGTCGATCAAGCCCAGATTTCTCAGATCCCTGAAGCCCTTCCAGTACGCCACGATGTTCCCGGCGTTTCCAACCGGAATTATCAGCCTGTCTGGAATCGCTCCGGAGAGCTGCTCATAGATCTCGTAGGCCGCGGTCTTCTGGCCCTCAAGCCTGAAGGGGTTTATCGAGTTTAGGAGGTAGAATCGCTCATCCCTGCTGAGAGCCCTCACGATCCGCAGGCAGTCGTCGAAGCCTCCTCTAACGGCCAGAACCCTCGCCCCGTGAGCCATGGCCTGACTGAGCTTCCCCAAGGCGATCTTCCCGGCTGGAACCAAGACCACGCATTCAAGACCCGCCCTAGCCGAGTAGGCCGCGAGGCTACTGCTTGTGTTCCCGGTTGATGCGCAGACCGTGGTCTTCGCGCCGACCTCGACGGCCTTCGTAACTCCGACGGTCATACCTCTGTCCTTAAACGATCCGGTGGGGTTGTCGCCCTCACACTTCACGTAGATCTCCCCTACCTCCAGCTCGCGCTCCAGATTCCTACACCTGAGGAGCCTGGTTCCGCCCTCATCCATCGAGACGATCTCCCCATAGTCTTCTACGGGTAGGAGTTCGCGATACCTCCAGACCCCGAGAGGTCTGAGATCGTAATCCTTCAGCCAAGGTATCTCCGAGACCTCGTCTCCAAGCTCATACACGACATCGAGCAGGTCTCCGCAGCTTGGACAGGTGTAGAGCCTGCTGGAGCCTGGATACTCCCGGCCGCAACCAATACACCTGAACCGGTATCCACGCATAGCTAGACACCTCCGCTACCCGTCGATCTCGGAGACCCCCGGCCCCGGCTCGGTCACGTAGATCTCGCAGCCATATCCTCTGGAAGCGTAAAATTTCTCAAGTTCCTTGGCTAAGATCTCCCTCCTCTCCTTCTCGATCACCCCGATTATCGCCGGCCCTGCTCCGCTGACCGCTATCCCGGCGTTGAGGCGGCGTCCAAGCTCCTTAACTCCATCGTATTCCGGTATTATTCCGGCCCTAGCTCGAAGCGGCTCGACGATCAGATCATCCATCCCCTCCTTAATCATCTCTAGGTCGCCTAGACTCATCCCGGCAGCTAATGTTGCGGCCCTCCCGACATTATAGGCATATCTCTCAAGCTCGATCATCCTCGGAAGAATCTCCCTAGCCTTCCTCGTCGAGGCTTTCTCGACTATCGGTAGGGCGACGACGACCCCCAGATCCGGCGGAGGATCCACGGCATAGATCTTGAGAGGATTCCTCGACGATATCATCACGAAGCCTCCGTAGATCGCCGAGGCGACGTTATCTGGATGCGGAGACCCCGCGGAGATGAGCTCGCCTAAAGCGGCGTACTCCACGAGCCTCTCCCTCGATAGACCTAAGTCGAAGAGCTTGTTCATGGCGTAGGCTGCCGCGGCGGCCGTCGCGGCGGAGCTCCCAAGCCCGCTCCCCGGCTTAATTCCCTTCCAGATCCTAAATTCGACACCTCCCCGTAAGTTGAGGTCCTCGATCATCCTGAGAGCGACGTAGCCCCCGGTGTTCTCCTCGGGCTTCAGCGGAACCTCATACCCATCCGCAAGCCTAATCTTAACGGCTTTCTCCGGGATCCGCCTAGCCTCAACGATGTCATAAGGCTCCTTCAAGGCCAGGCCAAAGACGTCGAAGCCCGCTCCTAGGTTCGCGGAGGTGGCGGGCACCTTAACCCTCATAAACCTCTCCCTACGAGAGTAGGTCATGGGTGAAAAATCTTTCCAAGCCTTCGCAACGCATCATTCACGATTTGAAGTCAGCCTGCAAATAGCATTGGGGTAAATCCGCGTCTATGTTATGATGATCCGCGAACACGGTTAGCGCCGAACATGCCGCGAGGTCGCCGTGAAAAGAACCAAGTTGCTTTTGCTTTAAATCATCGACGCCTTCGCACGCTTTACCTGTACCTTTGGCTCCGTCCTCCTCGCCAAGAGCTTGTTTATCGCGTTTATCATCGCCTCGACGCTCGCCATGACTATATCCTCCCTAGCCCCCTTTAGCCGATACTAGATTTCCCCGCTCATCGCTGACCTTGACTATAACCTCGGCGGCCGCGTCGGATCCGCCTGTAACCGCCTCTATTCCGAATTCCCTTAAGTTTATCTTGGCAAAGCTTTTGATCACCCGTTGAATCGCCTTAAGCGAGGCGTCCACGGGCCCCACGCCCGCCTCGGCTGAGACGTATCCCTCCCCTATATTCGCTGCCGGGGCCAGGCCGAGGCCTCCCACCACCTGAGCGGCTTCATCCGATAGGATGTCGCCGAACATGTTGGTCGTGACTATCACGTCGAAATCCTCCGCCTCCTTATGAGGTCCATGGCCGCCGCGTCGACATACATCTCCGAATACGACACGTCCGGATAGCTCTTGGAGAGATTTTTGCAGACCCTCGCGAAGAGGCCGCAGGTGATCTTCATGACATTCGCCTTATGGACCGCCACGAGTTTCCTCCGCCTCCTCTTAGCGAGTTCGAAGCCGTATCTCGCTATCCTCTCGCATCCCCTTCTCGTTATGATCCTCAAGCCTATCGCCGCGTCGTCGAGCATATACTCATATCCCTTATACAGCCCCTCCGTATTTTCTCGAACTATCACCA
>NJEK01000019.1 GCA_002255105.1 Candidatus Wolframiiraptor sp. EX4484-121 | reverse complement strand
AACCCAGATCTAAGATACTTCAAGCTAATCAGGCCATGCGGCTTAAGCCCGGAGATGATGACCTCGATTCAGCGCGAGCTTAGAAGGAGCGTGGATCTCGGGGAGGTGAAGAGGCTGGTCGCCGACAACTTTAGGGAGGTGCTCGGATATCGTAAATCTGAGAGGCTTGAAGGACGCGCCATCAAAGACGTATTAGGGATTAGTATCTTCTCTTGATGGACAGATCTCGGCCAGCGGGCATTGGAGGCATCTCGGATTTCTAGCCCTACAGATATTTCTCCCAAACTCGATCAGGGCCAAATGGGCCTTCATCCTCAAGGCGGGCGGCGTCGCGGTTTCAAGCTTCAGCCTCAGGCTCTCATAATCATCCCTCTCATCGGCCACCCCGAGCCTCCTCATTATCCTGAAGATGTGGGTGTCTATCGGTAGGACCGGCTCATCCCTCGCGGCCATCAAGAATACGTCGGCGGTCTTGGGTCCAATCCCCTCCATGGATGATAGGATCTTCTTGGCCTCCGGATAGGGCTTCTTAAGGATCGAGTCCAATCCTCCCTCTAGCTTTAGGAGCTGCCTAGCCATCTTCCTAATCCGTATAGCCTTCATCCTCCAGATCCCGGCGGGTCTTATCGCGTCCTCTATCTCCCTCAGCCTCGCGTTCGCCACGTCCTCAACATCGTTAAATCTTCGAGTAAACCTCTCCATGGCCTTCCTCACGTTCTCCCTACTCGTCCTCTGGGATAGGATGACCGCAACTAGGAGCTCGAAGGGCTTCCTACGCCTAAACCTCTCCAGATCTATCTCATACATGTCTGAGATGGTCTTTATGATCCTCCAAACCCTATCCCCCATCCCGCAGAAAATCAGGATCATCAACATATTTTAACCTGTTAAGCAAATTTTTCAGATGTGATGAGAGCGGCCGTAGCTGACCCGATGATGACGGCAGGGCTTAACTGAACATCATAATAAAAATGGTTTTGTCGGAGTGATCCGCTAATGACCTGTCAGCCGGTTGATCCATCTTCACCGCTCCGCCGATGCAGACCTCATCATCCAATACGTCATCTCATCATGATCGATATAATTCTTTTGATGAACTTTTAAGATTGGACTCCGATCTAATCTTTAAGCGGGATTGAAGAGGAGAAAGGTTGTCATCGATGAGGATAAGTGCGTTGGATGCGACTTCTGCAAAACTGTTAACGTCTGTAGAAGCCCGGATCAGTGTATAGGCTGCTTATCATGCTTCTACGCCTGCCCCTATGAGGCGAGGAGGATAGTCGAGGAGGAGGTTGAGGAGAGGCCCATAAGAATTAAGGTCGATGGCGTTGAATATAGCGTTCCGGCGGGGATATCTGTTAAGGAGGCCCTCCAGCGAATCGGGGTCGAGAACCTGCATAAATCCTGTGAGGGATGGGATGGAGATCTCACTAGACATAGATGAGGTCGAGCCCCTGAGGATAGTTCATGGCCCAGAGCCCCATAGGGTTGGCGGGAAGGCCACGCCGTGGTTCGAGGTGGGAAGATACACCTACGTCGAGTCGGCGATATGGGTTGCGGGATGCAACCTCAGATGTCCCCAATGCCAAAACTATCACGTGACCTACGATAACTCCAGCAGACCAATGACCCCTAGGGAGGCGGCTGAGAAACTGACCGAGTGTAGGCTGATCTACGATACCCCTGGATTGGCTGTAAGCGGAGGCGAGCCCACCCTGAATAGGAGGTGGCTCGTAGAACTCTTCAAGAATCTTAGAAAGATGAATCCAAAGGCTAGACTACACCTCGACAGCAATGGAACCATATTAACCCAAGACTACGTAGATGAGTTGGTTGAGGCCGGATGCGATAACATTGGAGTCGAGCCAAAGGCTGGGAGGCTGGAGACATACATGAAGATAACGGGGATAGGTGATAGGTCGCTGGCGGAGAGATACTTCACAAACTCCTGGAAGATCCTAGAGTATCTGGTTGAGAGATATTCAGGTGAGGTGTATATTGGGGCTGGATTCGCATACAACTCTGAGTGGATGAGCTTCGAGGAGGTGGCGGAGATAGGGGATAGGGTTGCGGCGATAGATCCGAGGCTCCAGGTAACAGTCCTAGACTATTTCCCAACGTTTAGGAGGAGATACATAAGAAGGCCGACCGTGGATGAGATGCTCAGGGTTAAGAGGATCTTGGAGGAGAGAGGCTTGAAGACGGTCATAGTCCAGACGAGAATAGGCCATATAGGCCCAGGCGATAGACACGCCTAAACCCTCTCAACGAGAGTCCTCCTCTTAATAGACCACTTCAAGAAGGATGTGAACTCCCTAATCCTCCTCCAGCTCCCAGACACCTTAAGCTTAAGATAACTGTCCAAAACGCTGTCCAAGACCCTGATGTTGTAGCGGTTCGCGAGCTCCAAGACATCCTTCGGCTCAAAGCTTGGGAGCTCTTCAGGATCTCCGCATGGCCCAAGCCTGCACGCATTACATGTGAGTCCATGCGCCTCGATATTCGCGGCGCACGCCGATGGATATACCTTCATGTCGAGCCTCTCAGCGATCCTATAGATCGCCTTCTTAAAGTCGTTCATCTTCAAGGTCACCTGCCTCTCACGCTTCAGCTCTCCTGGAACCCTCCTTAGAATCTCATCGATCCCCTGATATCCGACACGCCTCAACCTCTCAACGATCCCCTTCGTGACCCTCATCGATCCAATTATCAC
The DNA here is from genome assembly GCA_002255105.1 of Candidatus Wolframiiraptor sp. EX4484-121. Next base: position 14,794 of record NJEK01000019.1, on the reverse strand, counting down.
GCCTCTCGCCCCAGCGTCTCGGGCTCTCGATAGGATCTCCTCGGCCTCAAGGTCCGTCAACCCCGGGAGAACCGGTCTCATGAACAAGACCACGTGAACACCCATCCCAGATAATCTCCTCATGGCCTCGAATCTCTCATCTGGGCTGGGAGCGCCTGGCTCAAGCATCCTATGAGCTTTCAGGGTGACGACCGTGATGAGCGCGCTGACCCCGCCCTTAATCGAGGAAATCTTCGAGCATAGAGCTTCCCCCAGATAGGCTTTAGTCGAGAACTGGATCGGATTCCCCAAATAACTTGAGATGCTCTCCATATACTCGATCGCCCTGTTGGCGGTCTCATCCATGAACGGCTCGGTTATCGAGCCGAAGGCCATCGGGGTGCCATTTAAGCCCAATGCGATCGATGGGTTTGAGGCCACGGCATAGGCGAGCTGGAGGCCCGTTAGATGATATGGCCTAGGCCTAGACGTGAATCCCATGTCGTAGATGTAGCAGTAGATGCATCCGAACCTGCATCCGAGGCCCGTGTGAATCGTCGATTAAGTCCACCATCCCAAGAAATTATGAGAAAATCGGTCTAAGAGTTTTACTTGAATCTCAAAAACAGATCTCGCCCATCTCACATAGTCGATTTAGAAGATACTTATAATAGCTGAGTGGATAACTCCGTGTCGACATGAGGGTTGCGGTTGTCTATATGTCGATCCATCATGGAAATACGAAGAAGATCGGCGAGGTTATAGCGGAGACGCTTGGAGCGAGATTCATTAAAGCGGTTGAGGCGGATGTTAAAGACCTGCTAAACTATCACCTACTTGGATTCGGTTCTGGAATATATCTTGGAAGAAATCATGCAGCCCTCCTAAAGCTCTTGGATAGATTCCCAAAGGTCCGAGATAAATATGCATTCATCTTCTCGACGAGCGCGCTTCCCAAGATCCAAATAATCCATGACTATCATAGGGCTTTGAGGAAGAAGTTATTGGAAAGGGGGTTCGAAATTTTGGGAGAGTTCACCTGTAGGGGATACTCAACCCATGGCCCCCTAAAGCTTTTCGGCGGAATCAATAAGGGGAGACCGAATAAGGATGATTTAGAGATGGCTTCAAGATTTGCTGAACAGATCAAGAAAATGTATCTGGAGAGGGGAGGTAGATCGGAGTGATGGATGACCTGCTGGACAAGTTTAAGGGATCCATGCTCGCATCAGCCCTTGGAGACGCGCTCGGAGCATCAAATCTCAGGGTGGGGAGGATCTTGAGATATACCGACGACACTGCCATGATGATAGCTTTGGCCGAGGAGATCGTAGAGGACAACGGCATAATAGATCCATCAAATCTACTTCGAAAGTTCATCGAAGCCTATGAGCGGGAGCCATGGAGGGGATATGGCCCAGGTCCTCCGAGGATATTTAGGATGGTTAGGAGGGGGTTGGGGCCATTTGGACTGGATAGGAGGTTCTATCCCGGGGGATCCTATGGGAATGGCGCGGCGATGAGGATAACCCCGGTAGGCTTACTCTACGACGATCCAAAAATTCTCAGGGAGATGGTCGAGAATGCTTCCAAACCAACCCATAGCCATCCGCTCGGAATAGAGGGAGCATACATCCAGGCCAGAAGCATATCCATCGCCGTCAAATCGAGTAAATTAGATGATGTTGATCCAAGAGATTTCATCGAGATCCTGGTTGCCGAGACCTCGGTAGAGATCTATAGAGAGAAGTTGGGTAAGGTCTTGAAATTGCTGAGAATGAAACCAGATAAGATTGAAGTTGTTAAGGAGCTTGGAAACGGCGTCGAGTCATTCAACTCAGTCCCAACCGCGATCTACAGCTACCTCAGATTTCAAGACCCGATGGAGTCGATAAGATTCGCCGTGAGCTTGGGAGGAGATAGGGATACGATAGGATGTATGGCCGGCGCCATAGCAGGCGCTCATAGGGGGTTGGCCAAGATCCCGGTCAACCTACTAAATAGGCTCGAGAACGCGGAGCTCATCGAGGAGCTTGCCGAGAGACTACATGAACTGAAGACTGGGATCAAGCATATTAAGGGTATTTGACGGGGTTGTGCCTCCAGGGCTGGGGCGCAGGCGCATTCTAAAGGTTTATAACCCTCCATCCATTATAAATAAGGGGCTTATAAAGGTCGAGAGAATGAGCAAGACTCCCGAGCCCACGATAAGGATCGAGAACGTCGTGGCCTCCGTGACGATAAACCAAACCCTAGACCTAACCCAGATCCAGAGGGCATTCCCCGAGACCGAGTATAAGCCAGCCCAGTTCCCGGGACTCGTATTCAGGCTCGCGAAACCCAAGACGGCGACCCTAATCTTCTCATCCGGAAAAATGGTCTGCACCGGAGCCAAAAGCGAACAAGAATCGATAAAAGCCGTACAAACAGTCGTCAAACTCCTAAAAAGAGAGGGATTCCTCATAAAACACGAACCGGAAATCGAGATCCAGAACATAGTAGCATCCGTAGATCTACACGCAAAGATAGACCTGGAGACGGCTGCGGAGAAGCTGGAAAATACCATGTATGAACCTGAGCAGTTTCCCGGCTTAATCTATAGGATGACTGAGCCGAAAGTTGTGATTTTGATGTTTGCGAGCGGAAAGCTCGTCTGCACCGGCGCGAAGACTGAGAGGGAGGTCTACGAAGCCGTCTACAAGCTGAAAGGAACACTTGAAGAGAACAAGCTAATAACGTACATTCCTACCTAGCGCTCCAACTCCTCGGACACTCGCCAGATACACTCCACCACTTGAAGCTAAAGGAGGCGGCGCAACTCTAGTCAACCTTTCCCATGAGTAAGGATCGACTATCCCGTTCCTCAGCCTCCATCATTTGAGTCCTTGATACAGGGCAATCTCCCGGAGCTATCTGAGTTGAGGTGGGCTTCTCTAGCGCCCCTTCTTACTATATAGCTGGAATGGTAGGGTGAAGATCCTGACGGCTCCCGTCGAGTCTCTCTGATCGAATCCAGCCGCCTTCAAGCTCCTTATCTCCGGCGCGAATAACGCGTCTTCAGACCTTCTCTCAATTATCTCGAAGAACCCTTTTTGAAGTCTTATCGTCACCTCTCCGTTAACCCATTTCTGGGTTGAGTCTATGAATGCGTCCAGATCCCTTCTCAGCGGATGGAGCCAGAGGCCGTGGTAAACCATGTCGGCCCAAAGCCTATCTAGATCCCGCTTCAGCCTAAGCTGCTCCTTCGTAAGGGTTAGTTGCTCTAGATCCTTATGCACGGTTAGGAGGATCGTGGCCGCCGGAGCCTCGTAGATCTCCCTGGACTTGAAGCCTATAATCCCATCTTCTAAGATGTCTATCTTCCCGATCCCATACTCTCCTCCGATCAGGTTGAGCTTCGTGATCATCTCCACCGGATCTCTTATCCCATCGATCTCGACCGGGACCCCTTTCTCGAACCTTATCGTCAATTCTTTAGGCTCGTCCGGAGCCTCTCTCAGAGGCTTAACCCAATAGTACTCCTCTTCCGGGCATGGAGTCTTTAGATCCTCGAACTGTCCGCTCCCTATCGAATGCGACCAGAGGTTGACATCCCCGCCTATCCTCCCCCTAGCCCTCTTAACCTCGATCCCATATTTTCTAAGCATCTCCTCCTCCTGGGTTCTTGTGAGGTTGAGCTCCCTGACAGGGGCGATTATCCTCAGATGCGGCCCGGCATACTTGAAGGCGACCTCAAGCCTGAACTGGTCATTTCCCTTCCCGGTCGCCCCATGGGCTACAGCGTCTATCCCCTCCCTGATAGCGACCTCCGCGGTCTTGAGCCCTATCAAGATCCTGCTCATCGAGGTTCCGACCGGATACCCCTCATAGCTTCCATTGGCCTTGATGCATTTATGGACGTAGTCTTTCACGAACTCCTCCTTCGCGTCGATAAACCTGAGATCTATTCCAAGCCTCTCCGCCCTCTCCTTGGCGAGCCTTATCTCCTCATCTCCCTGCCCGACATCGACTAAGACCCCGACGACCTCCTTGAAGCCGTAGCGCTCCCTCAGAAGTATGGCTATAAGGGTTGAGTCGAGTCCCCCGGAGTAGGCTAAGGCGACCTTATCCGACAATCCATTATCAGCTCTCTCGTCTTAAATAAATACTTTGCATGCATAGACGGTGACGCGAAAGGAGTTTAATCAAGGTTAATCCAGACTATGTCGAGGACCTTGAGTGGCTCATGAGGAAGCGGGATGCGGGAGGATTTGTGGAGTTAAGACGATATTGTGAGGACCTACTGGGCGAAGAATTCGAGTTAATGGACTTTGATAAGGCTCCGAAGGTCACCCTGGAGATCAGCGCCTGCAACTTCTTTAAGTGGCTCATCAAGGAGGCGGAGAGAGCGATTGAGAAAGGGGATCTCATGCCAGCCAGATACATCACGACGAGATCCATGAAGGAATTAGTCGAGGACGGGGACTTGCCAGCGCTCATCGCCGCAACCCAGATCATGGGAGCAACCCACGTGGTGACCCTAGATACTAGGGGAACGATGCCCGGGCCGGATGGCCAGCCGATAAACGTCCATCTCGGCGGATGCGAAGCCATTACGGGATACTTTGGGGGGATCGGAGTTCCGAATAGATATGTCTTGAGCTGGGTTGAGGAACTCCTCCACTACTATGTCAGCTATGGGGTAAGAGAGGTTCTGAACGTCCTCTTGGGATTCATCTTGTATAGGCTTGGAGTGGATATCAAGTTTAAGATCTCGGTTTATCTGGGTCACGATAATCCATACTGCTGTCTCTGGACAATCATGATGGCCAAGCTATTCAGCAGACAGGATGGAACCACCGCACTCTCGGGACTAAACCTCTCAAACTCCGTCGACGTCTACACGATCGAGCTAACGGCGTATATCAGGGAGAAGCTGGGATTTCGGGACGAGATCAGGATAGAGCATCCATCGAACATATTGGAATACTTCATTCCGAAGGAGGAGATCCTCAGTAAGGGCTTGATGAACTATCTGCTACAAAACTATCTCGATAAACATGACGCGGTAAACAGGACCGCCAGAGCCTTGGTCAAGAATGGATTAGGAGTCATAGCGGCCGAGAACCTGCACGGGAGGCTATGACTTAAAGCCCAGTTAATCGACCTCTATCCGTGAGCAACGTCGGGGAATTAAGGGATAGGTTGGCGAGGATCCGGATAACGTTGAAGATAAGCGGTGAGAGGGCTGAGAGCTTACTAAGAGAGATTTTGGACGCCGGGAGGTCTGTCGGACTGAGCCCTGAGAGTAGGGCTGAGGGGTTCGCCTTAACCCCTTCCCATGAGGCGGCTGTGATCGGCCTCCCACACCTCAGAGTGGCTAGGATAAGCGATCTCTTAATGATCTGGGTCAGAGCCCCATATGCTCTGGATCGGGAGAGATGTAGATCTATTGGGCTGGATGCCGATGAACTATATGATATGCTCTCAACCGCGGCTGAGAGGATAGCAGAGATCCTCAGAAGATGTTCGGAGAAGGCCGAATATCTCGAGGTCTCCCTCCCATAGGGGGCCGCCTTAAAGCAAGACCCCTGGAAAATTAAAAATCTGAAGACTTTGATTTTTAGATAGATATGTGCAGGATGCTTGGGATAATCAGCGTTAAACCCCTCACTCCACTTAAGCATCTAATTCAAGCCGATTGCTCGCTCTTAAGGCAGGCTGAGCTTGGGAAGCAGGGTGATGGATGGGGTGTAAGCTATTATCTGGATGGTTCTCCGAGATTGTTTAGGAGCGAGAGGCCGGTCTATTCCGAACGTGATCTCTTTAGGAGGGTGGCGGCCTCCATCTCATCGAGGATCATAGTAGCTCACGTTAGGAAGGCGAGCAACCCGAGGGGATTGCCCAGAGACGAGTTGATAGGTGTTGAGAACTCCCAGCCCTTCAAATACCATAATAGGATATTTGCGCATAATGGGGTGATCAGGGCAGTGGATGAGGCGATGGAGTTCTTAGGCGAATACAGGTCTATCGTAAAGGGAAATAACGATAGCGAGGTCTACTTCGCGCTCTTAATGAAGGGATGGGATCTGGAGGAAGATGTATATGGGGCGTTGAGGTGGGTTGAGGGGATGCTCTTAAAGGCCATGAGGTCGTCCGGCAAGGGTTACAAGAATCCGTTCACGAGCTTAAACGCCATATTCTCGGATGGGGAGAAGCTCTACGCATATAACAGGTATCTCGAGGGAGAAAACCTGAAGTCTATATGCTATAAGGATTCGCCATACTACACCCTAACGTTTCTAGATGAGGGAGATGTGCTCGTTATAGCCTCGGAAAAACTTTGGAGGGATGACGGCTGGGTAAGTTTGGGTAATGGGGATCTATTGACCGCTTGGATCGAGGGGGAGGAGGTCAGATACGATATTAGGCATGTTTTGGACTAAAATCCATTGTAGTGTACGATCTCCTCGAGCCTCTTCTTGCTGGGCATCTCGGGCTCCTCATCCGGATATCCTAGGGTGATCATGGCGACAACCTTTAGATTATTCGGGATGTTCAGCAGCCTTTTGACCTTTCCCTCGTCGAAGTCTCCTATCCAGCATGATCCAATCCCCTGAGCCGCCGCTGCTATAACCATGTTCTCCAGGGCTATCGCTACATCCACCGTTGACCATTTACTCCTCTTATCCCCGCATCCGACGATGACTACCGGGGCATCCTTGATGAACCTATTCCATATCCCACTTATCAGCCCCTCCTTAAGCTTTTGATCGGTTACGACTATGAAGTGCCACGGCTGGAGATTATTAGCGGATGGAGCCAGCCTGCCAGCCTCCAGAATATTCTTCAAGACATCGTCTGGAATTGGCTGTCTCTTATATCTGCGGATACTCCTACGCTTAAAGATGACCTCTAGAAGTGACATGCCGTCCTCCATACAGATCTGATGATTTATTAAGTTTATGGGATCGGGTCGCGCCTAAGCCTCCAGCAGAAGATCTTAGTCGGTTGGAACCGCCGTTTAGGGTCATGGTTTAAGAAAAGGTGGAAAGGTATATGGGTTAAGGATCATTAGCATCGATCGGGAGGGGGAGGGGTTGAGGAAGAAGATACCCTTCGTTCCCTCTCCGCACAACGTTGTCGAGAAGATGCTCTCAATAGCGGACCCAAAGCCCGATGAACTCCTGATAGACCTGGGATCCGGCGATGGGAGAATAGTGATCTCGGCGGCCAGAGACTATGGGTGTAGGTCTCTTGGAGTCGAGATCGATGACGTGCTGATAGATTACTCTAGGAGGAGGATTGAGAGGCTTGGGCTTGAGAACGCCGAGATCGTTAAGGCGGATCTACATCGATTCGATTTATCGAACGCCGATGTCGTCACCCTATACCTACTTCCCGAAACCCTTAAGGTCTTAAAGCCTAGGCTCCTCAATCTTAAGAGGGGTGCGAGGATAATCTCCCACGACTACGGGATACCTGGATTAAAGCCCGATGAGGTCTATATCGTTAGAGCCGGGAAACCCGAGAGGAGCCACCTGATCTACCTCTATGAGATCGACTAATAATAGGCTATCCTCTTGATCCTAGACCAGCTTAAAGCATACTTCAACAGAGAGGGATCCATACTGAGCACCTTCAGGATCGTTTTCCCAATACTGGAGCCCGAGCGATACGCTGCCGCAACGGATTTGATTATCTTTTGACCTTTCTCGGATTCTAGTAGATTCCTGATCTCCATCGCGAGGATGTAGTTTCTCCCGACGAGATCCCACCATCTATCCTCATACTCCCTTAGCTGACGAGCTGATGTATCGCCCTTCTTCAACGCCTTTGCAGCGACTTTTCCGGCGATTCTCCCACACGCGATAGAAGATAGACATCCCATTCCAAACAGTGGGTTCACCTGCCCAGCAGCCTCTCCCACAGCCATGTATCCATCCGTGTAGCTTGGGGTCATAGGCCCGCCGACGGACACGATTCCGGCCATCTTCCGAATAATCTTATACTCTTGAAATCTCTCTTTCAACAGTTTTTTAAGGTAGTAGCTCGGAGACCTCCTAGACCTCCTAACCCCAAGTCCAACTCTCAGCATCTCCTCACCTATTGGGACTATCCAAGCGTATCCGCCGGGAGCTTTATCCGATCCAAAGATGCATTCGATGACGTTTTGATCGACTGGATGAGGAACTTCGATCTCATACTGTAGGCAGACGGCGTCGTCTCTCGGCCTGTCTAAGCCTACCCATTCAACGCTCAAAACCTTGAAACCTTCAGCTCCTATGACGAGCTTAGATTCGTGTTCGCCGTCCCCCGAAACTGAGACGATCCACTCATCGTTTCTCCTCTTAATCCCTCTAACCCTGGAGCCTGTTTTTAGGAGCGCTCCGGCCTCAACCGCCTTCTCAGCCAGATATCCATCAAACCTGCTCCTATCCACGACGTAGACCTTGAAGGGAAACTCTAAGGAGTAGTTCTTGTAGGATATTCTTATCTTCTGAGGCCTTGATTGAATAACGTGGTCGGGTACCTCGATCTTCAGCAATTGGCAGCCTCTAACGCTCAGCATCCCGGTGCAGTGTTGGGGGACCCCAACCGCCTTATGTTCCTCAAACAATCCAACCTTAAATCCGGCTGATGCTATCTCCCTCGCGGCCGAGGAGCCCGCCGGCCCCGCTCCTATGACTATCGCGTCGAAGCCCACGCAAAATCTCCTTCAAAGACTCGTTATATATGTTTAAAAGTCTCGTTGGGATGAGAGGATTGTGTTGCCTGTTGAGGAGAGGCTTGATAGATTCCTCGTAAGCCCTCCACTAAGACCTGAAGAATTTTAGAGGGCTTCTTCGATCATCGAGGCTTGTTAAAGAAAGTTTAAATATTTCAGGTGTTACGTATAGGTTGCCATGGTGTCACCCCACGGGCTCAAGAGGCTACTCCCAGCTCTTTTAACCCTTCTACTATTGGCCTCAACGATGGTATATGTATCGGCGGGGGAAAAGCCCGTGGTCGTCGCGACAACATCCGTGATCGGGAGCGTGGTTAAGGATCTCGCGGGAGATAGGGTTGATCTCTACATAATCGTGAGCCCGGCTATATGTCCAGCCCACCACGACGTTAAGCCCAGCGACGTTTACACATTCTCGAAGGCGAGTCTCATACTCTATCATGGATTCGAGCCATGGGTTAAGGACCTGTATAAGGCTTCTGGATCCAAGGCTAAGCTCGTCAAGATCTCTGGGCCATGGAATACGCCCGATGGGATCAAGTCGTATTATGAGAAAGTTGCATCAACGCTTAAGGAAGAGCTTGGAATAGATGTCTCAGATAGGTTGGATGAGGTTCTGCCGAAGATAGACTCCCTCGCCGAGAAACTCAAGTCCGAGGCTGAGAAAGTTGGGGTATCGAGGGTTAAGGTCATAGCTATGAAGTGGGTTGAGGGGTTCGTGAAGTGGCTTGGATTTGAGGTTGTCGCGGACTTCGGCCCCCCGGAGAAGCTCTCATCCGCAGACGTGGAGAAGCTCGTTAAGACCGGAAAGAGCGAGGGTGTCATGCTCGTTATAAGCAACCTCCAGAGCGGGGTCAAATTCGGTGAATCCCTCGCAGGCGAGATAGGCGCAAGCCACATAATCTTAACAAACTTCCCGTGGACAGATCCAGACTTGAAGACGTTAATGGACGTGTTAGAGAGGAATGCCGAGAGATTGATGAAGGGAGTGGAGCTATATCAGGTGAAGTCGATCACCACTAGATTGGAGGGCGAACTAAACCTATACAGGGTTCTCAGCTACTGCCTGATAGCCGTCGCCGCGGTAGAGGCGATATTCTTGGCCTATACTCTCAGAAGGAGAGTTGAGCATTGAACCTCGAGGAGCGCTCACTTAGGCTTGAGCTTCGCGAGGCGTATGCGGTCGAACTCGTAGATGTCTCGACATATTATTATGGTGAGAGAAGGCCCGCGATAACGGGCATTAACCTGAAGATTCCCGCGAACACTCTCTCATTGGTAGTCGGGCCTAATGGGGCTGGGAAGACCACCCTGCTTGAGACGATCTTAGGTCTCTTAAAGCCGAGGCGTGGAATGGTTAAGGTCTTCGGACATGACATGGCCAAGAGGGCGCATTTCGTCAGAAAGATGTGCAGCTATCTGCCACAGGATTTCATGAAGGACTCGGATGAGCCTTTCTTGGTCAAGGATGTTGTGGCCATGGGGATAGCGTCGAACAGAGATCTCGGGAGGCTTAGGGAGGAGGATTGGAGAATGGTCTATAAGGTCTTGGAGCTCGTCGGGATGCTCGAGTTCTCTGAAAGACCCATTGGAAAGCTTAGTGGAGGCCAACAACAGAAGGTGATGCTCGCTAGAGCGTTGGTTAGGAGGCCGAAGCTACTCCTACTCGATGAGCCATTCAGCTCCCTCGATAGAGATTCTCGAAGATCTATCTCCGAGAATCTTCTGCCAAGTCTGGTGGAGGGTGGATGCACGGTGATCATGGTCAGCCATGATCTAACGTTTAGGCCGGCTGTATGCGATCTGGTGGTTAGGATGGAGTCGGGGAGGATAGTTGAGGTGGCGGAGGCTTGATCTCAACCCTGCTCCTAAACTCCCTCATAGCGGGGGTGATCGCCGGATCTTTATGCGGATGCACCGGAACGATTTGCGGAAGGATGAGGCTCAGCACCATAGCCTTCACCATGGCCCACGCGGCTCTAGCAGGCTCAGCCCTCTCACTACTCCTAGGGTTGGATTATCTGATCACTGGGATGCTGTTCGCGGTCTTCACGGCGATAGTCCTAGGCCCCCTCTCGGACATCCTGAGAATATCTCTCGACACCACATCCATGACCCTATTCTCGATCTATAACGCCCTAACCTTCATCTTCCTGATAATGTCCCCTGGCCCGACCCTCTCAAGCGAGAAGGTAGGCGGGATTCTCTGGGGGAGCATCTTGGCGATAACCCCAACCTATCTAACGATCTTGATAACAATCTCGATAATCTACGTCATGGTTCTCCGGATATTCTGGGGCAGGATCTCCTCGATATTATTCGATCCTAGGCTCGCCGAGGCCGAGGGCGTGAACGTCAAGTTCTACACATATATTTTATTGGTCTTGGCTGGTATGATAATAGTCTTCACCCTGAAGATCACCGGGGGATTCCTCGTATTCTCCTTGCTCTTCATACCATCCGCCACATCGATTCAAATATCGAGAAGCCTGAAGGGAATGATCCTCAAATCATCCATCATAGGTGGGCTCTCATCGACTATCGGAATCCTGATAAGCTTCGCACTCAACCTGCCTGTAGGATCATGCATAGTCATAGGCGCCGCCACAATATTCGCGGCCACATCTATGGCATCATCGATTATCAATTGGAGGCGAGGAGATTGAGATCGGAGGCTGAAGAGGGCTCTCCGAAGATACGTGATGAAATGCTGAGATGGGCGATAAGGTTTCACGGACATCTTGGCCCATTCCTAATTCTTGGCCTCAGAGCGGGGCTCAGAGCCGTGGAATTGTTTGGACATAATCCCTTCAAGCTTAAGGCAATAGTAACGCTTAAAAGAGCGATACCCTATACATGCTTCCTCGATGGGATTCAGTTCTCAACCGGATGCACGCTGGGGAAGGGGAATATAGAGGTCCTGGAGGGACATGGGATAGTGGTTAGATTCATCCATGAAGGTAGAGAGTTGACGCTCAGAGTTAGGGATGAGATCTTGGAGAAGGCATTGAACGCTGAGGACATGGAGGGGGAGGCGTTAAAGCTCTTAAGGCTGCCATTAGATGAGCTGTTTGTGGAAAGACATTAAGCCAGCCGACACCAATATTCTCCCGATGGGGAAGATAATTAGAGCTGGGGTATCATTCCCAGAGGAGCTCCTAAAATCATTCGATGAGATAGTTGAGGAGCTAAATCTGGGGTCGAGATCTAGGGGGATCCAGGAGGCCATGAGAACCTTCATATCCCTAAACGCTTGGAGGCTCCCGGGAAACCAAGAACTTGCCGGAGCGATATTGATCCACTACTCACATGAGGAACGCGGATTAGATGAGAGGCTAATAGATGTTCAACACGAATTCCTAGACATAATTCCATCTATGATGCATATACATCTAAGCGAGGACTCCTGCCTCCAGATAATCGTGGTTAGGGGGAAGGCGTCTAGGGTGAGGGAGCTGATCAAGGAGCTTAGACGCGTCGGCAAACTCAAGCAACTAAACCATCTACTGATCCCAACATATTGAGCGAAAACTTTACGATGTGCTTATCGCCGAGTTTAAGAACCTCATCAAGATGTCCGGATAGATCCCAAGTATTAGCGAGATTATAGCTAAGATTAGTAGGGGTATGGTCATTATGTACGGAGCTCTCTCGACATTCCTCAACTCGTCTGGTAGTGGGCCGAAGAATATCCTCTTAATGGGCCAGAAAGTGTAGATCAGCGTCAGGAATGTTGCGAAGATCCCTATCAAGGCTATTAGGAGACCTATTGTGGAGCCGTGGAATCCCTGCCTGAATATCCCGAGAAACATCACCCACTCGGCCTGAAATCCGCTCAAAGGTGGTATCGCCGAGAGTATCATGGAGCCCATCACGGTTAAAGCGGCGGTCAACGGCATAACCCTCGCGAAACCCCCCATCTTATTCATATCTCTAAGCCCAGTTTGATGTAATATTATCCCAGCTATGCATAGGAGTATCATTTTGCCCAACACATGACTTATGAAGTAAAAGATGCCGCCTACTATGCCGAGAACCGTACAACTAGCGATTCCTAGGAGTGAATAGGCGTTTTGACTTATCGTTGAGCATGCGTAAAGTCTTTTGGTGTCATCCTGCGCCAAGGTTAGGAATGCGCCGTAGACCATTGTTACCAAGGCCCATATCATTAATGGCATGCTGAACATCCTAAAGACATCCGGAAGGTTAATGGCTAAGAGTCTCACCAACAGATAATTGCTCATACCAGCCAGGGTCGCGATTATCCCAGCTATATGGGCTAAATGCTCGCCATGGACATGCGGCAACCATACGTGGAATCCAAAGACACCCATTTTGATTAAAAGTCCAATTATTATGAAAAAGGTTACCAATAACGCTATAGGCTTTCCAGAGAGGTCTGAAATGGCGGATATGCTGAAGCTCCCGGTCTTGATGTAAGCCAATACCAATCCTATGAGGAGTAAGCCGGCCCCAACATGGCTCCAGATGAAATACATAATCGCTATCCTATGTCTGTCTCCGTATCCAAAGAAATCCATCAATAGATATGCGGCGATCATCGCCAGCTCCAAGAACAGGTATAGGAGAATCGTGTTCGTTGAGAGAGCTATACCGATTAACCCAGCTATCAAAAACATGTGGTTTAGATAGTAGATACCATACATACCTCCTTGATCCTCCGGATATAGTTCGCGTATTCTCTTCTCCATGTATGGAATGGAGTAGATGGTTATGCTCACGCCCATCAAAGCCATCGTTATCGCGATCGGTATGCTTAAACCGTCGGCTATGAAGCTAAATGTGAGCTTTATCAAACCGCTCCAAAGATAGTCTTCGCTTGATTGGAGGAGGGGTTTGGGGATCAACATGTCAACTCACCAGCAAAACTATTATGGCTATTGAGGTGAGAAAGATCAGAACATAAAGTAAGTTTATCGACGCAACACCAGTTTGAATTTTTCTAAGTCCGTTAAAAGCTATCGCGAAGAGTTTTGGAATACCTCTGTTAAGAGAAGTGTCGATTGCATTCTCGACGTACCTCTGAACCATAGGTCTTGATCGATGAAATCCTCTCACAAATGTTATCATGTAGAATTTATCGATGTACCACCTATTCCAGAGGATCTTATGAAGCAGTCTTAAAGCCGTGTTCCCGCTCACGATCTTCCACGAATCCGCCTTATGGCTTATATAGAAGGTGTATGCTGGGGCTCCGGCCATCAGGAGAATAATTATCGATAGGGATGGGGTCATCAGTTGGGTGAGAGATGCGGGTGTGTGAGCCGAGGTCGTTAAGGGGATTCTCAACACGTTTGTGAAATATTCCTTAAAGATGTTGTGGAGAACTTCCCCAAACCAATACCCCATCAGTCCGATAATCAACGTCAGCGACGACAATATTCCGAATGGAATCCACATGAGCTTCGACTCTTCATGGACTTCCTCAACTTCACCAGATCTTGAGTGAAAGATGTATCCCATCATCCTTATCGAGTAGAAGCACGTTATCCCAGCCGTTAAGAGGGCGGCTAAGAACAATCCATATTGCCCGGCATCTATACACGCTATCAGGATCTCATCTTTGCTCCAGAATCCGGAGAACGGTGGAACGCCAGCGAGAGATAGTGCGGAGAACCACATGAAGATCCAAGTCATCGGCAGATACTTTCTATTCAAGCCTTTCTCGTGAATATAGATCGACCCGGTCACATGTATCACCAGTCCCGCGCATAGGAATAGGGCTGCCTTAAACAATGCGTGACTCAATAGATGATATAATCCTCCAACATATCCTGTTATCGTTGCGTTGATGCTCATTCCAGCCGCTCCTAAGGCAAGCATCATATACCCTATCTGACTCATGGTTGAGTATGCTAGGATCTTCTTCAGCTCTAGGGAGACCATGGCATCCGTCGCCGTGATGAAGGCCGTCAAAGCACCTAAGACCGCTATGATTGGGAAGAAGTTGAATGCCTCAGAGAAGCCGTTGACCCAATATCCGTTGAAGAATATCGGGAAAAGTCTGGCAACTATGTATACTCCCGCTTTAACCATCGTGGCGGCGTGGATCAGCGCTGAGACTGGGGCTGGGCCCGCCATGGCCTC
>NJEK01000018.1 GCA_002255105.1 Candidatus Wolframiiraptor sp. EX4484-121 | reverse complement strand
TAGTCCACTTCGCTCCCGGATCCAAGGTCTTCTCCATAGCCACGACTGGCTGTGATTGGGCATGCCAATACTGTCAAAACTATGATATCAGTCAGAGGAGGAGGGTTGAGGGCGTGGAGGTAACCCCCGAGCTGGTCGTTAAGATGGCTAAGAAGTATGGGAGCCATGGAATCGCATACACCTATAATGAGCCCACGATCTTCATGGAGTTCGCCCACGACATCGGGGTGATCGCGAGGAGAGAGGGGTTGATAAACGTATTCGTCACAAATGGTTACTGGACACCTGAATCCGTTAACGAGGCGAAGGATTTCCTTGACGCCGCGACGGTGGACTTCAAGGGAAACGCGGATAAGGATTTCCTGAGGAAGTTTGCGAGCGTTCCAGATCCGGAGCCGATATTCCAGACGCTCCTAGAGATCAGGGATAAGACGAATATACATATAGAGGTAACGGATCTCGTTGTTCCTAGGATCGGAGACGATCTAAATGCCGCGAGAAGGCTTGTGAAGTGGATCTATGATAATCTCGGCCCAGATATTCCAATCCACTTCCTCAGATTCCACCCAGATTATAAGCTTCTAGATCTCCCGGTGACTCCCGTCAAGACCCTCGAAAAGCATCACGAGATCGCCAAGGAGGAGGGGATGAAATACGTCTATATCGGAAATGTTCCAGGCCATCCCTATGAGAGCACCTATTGCCCCGAATGCGGTAAGGTGGTTGTCGAGAGATATGGATTCGACATCCTCTCATGGAATCTTGATGAGAAGAATAGATGCAAGTTCTGTGGATACCCAATAGCGATTTACGGCAGACCTCCACCCGGATTCATGAGCGACTATAGATTCGTTCCAGTTAGTTGGGGATTATAGCCCGGCCTCGGCGAACCCTAGCAGGGCGATGTTCCCTATATTCACGTTCTTCAAATATCTCTTCGCAGCCCTATAGCAGCTCTCAACCTGTTTCTTTGGGGTTACTGTCACATCGCTCATCATGAAATCGGGATGGAATATTAGGAGGCTGTATGGTATCTCTGGATCTAGGCTTGCTATGAACTCAGCTATCCTCGAAACCTCGTATTCATCGACGTAATGTGGGACGAGTAGGGTTGTGGCGGCCAAGACGGGGACATCCCTCCTCCTCTCATAAAACTCTCGATAGATTAGCTCGAAGTTCTCGAATGTCCGTTTGTTATCTCTTCCGGTCAGGGCCATGTGAACACTAGGGGTGAAAGCCTTTAGATCGAATTTTATGTTTCCACCGCTCTCATATGATAGTTCAGCCGCCTTCTTAACGAGATCCGGGTTTCCAGACCCATTCCACTCAAAACATATCCTCATAATCCTGCCGCTGGCCTTCTCCTCCAAGATGAGCCTCGAAGCATTTATCGCGAATGGGAGCTGGGGTTCGGGGGTCCCGCCGAACCAGCACCAGCACGTTATCCTCCTATCTCTAAGGGTTAAGTCCACTATCTCCCTAACATGAACTCTTCCAGCATCCCTCAAATTCTTATGGCTCCAATTCTGGCAGAAGAGGCAGTCGAAGCTACATCCATAAAAGAACAGGGCGAGGTTATAGTAACCGTATTCAGGGCCATCTCTAACCGCATAATTCGGGTAACCTGACCCGGTTCCAGCCGGGCAGAACCAAGCATTACAGCAGTTCGTGACGTGAGGGTCGAGGTAGTAGTGGAGTAGCGCGTTCTCCGAGTCGACCATCGAGAACAGCTTTCCACCCCTATTCTCCCTCAATCCACAATAGCTTCTCTCACCTTCTCCCATCACGCACTCAGCGCTACATAGATTGCATTTGACGCCGTCCTCCGATCTTGGAGGAGTTGGTGGAAGCCTGAATCTCCTCCTAATCTCTGCGTGGGTCTCCATAGGATATCTTAAAGACTCCTCAGGCCTCTCCCTCAGACAGTCGACGCAGACCTTGATTGAGTTTGAGATGAGCTTTGATCTCCTGCCGCATATCGCACACTCCTTTTCCGAAACACTTCCAGGAAGCTTTATGATCATCTCCAAGCTTACCTCCATCACGAGAATATTTCAAAGTTCCTTCGCGACCGGGGATTTAAGGCGGATCTTTAAATGAAACTCCCTAAATAGTGTAACGCGAGTGTCATGTCCATGGAGTTGAGCCGAGACCTCCTAGCCGCGCTTCTAGCGGGTTTAATCCAAGGAATAACTGAGTGGCTTCCGGTCAGCAGCAAGACCCTCATCCTCCTAACACTTCTCGCCTATGGTCTTGAGGCTCAAACCGCGTATTTGATTGGACTGGCGATAAACGGCGCAACCGCTGTAGCGGCGATAGCCTATTTCAGGAGAGAGATCCTCGAGATGCTCTCATCGATAAGATCTCCGGGGAGATATAGAGAGGGGTTCGCCCTCCTCAAGTTTCTCATAATCTCCACCATAGTAACTGGGCTGGTCGGCGTTCCACTGGCGCAGGTGTCAAGAGAATTTATGTCATTTGATGAGAGCGTTGCGATGATCATCATGGGACTCCTCTTCCTCCTAACTACGATCTTAACTTGGCTTAGAGCTAGAATTGGCGGGGGAAACAACAAGGTAAAGGAGGTGGGTCTCGTGGACGCGGCGTTGGCCGGATTTGCGCAGGGATTCTCCGCCCTCCCGGGACTGAGTAGGAGTGGAGTGACGATCTTCACCCTTATCCTCCTAGGCCATAGTTCGAGGGACTCGCTGAGGCTGAGCTTCCTAATGGGGATACCTGCGGCGATAGGCGGGATAATTTACTCATATATAGCCATGCCTGTCTTCATGGAGTCTAAGATAATCATCTTAACGGTATCCTCGCTCACGGCGATAATCGTGTCATTGTTCACGATATCAGGTCTCATGAAGTTGTCGGAGAGGCTAAAGACCTATCTATTCACCTTGATCTTAACCGTGGTCACGATCGCGATCGGACTATTAGGGATAATGGCAACGCGCTAGAGCGATTCATTCAGCAACCCGAATCTGAAGCGCATATGTTCTATATTTTAGGAAGTTTCTCCCGCACCACCTCGAGTCGGGTGGATTCAGGATCGGATCTTCAGGCGGGTCCCTCGCATAATAATACTCTTTAACTTTATCCACGGGGTTCCAGACCTTATCATCTTCATCGATTATCCAGCCCCTAAACCTCACCTTAACAACATCAACATCCTCATCTATGGTTATGTTTAGCCTCACGGCCCTCTTAGCCCAGCCGCCAATGTATCTAGAGAGTACTTCAATTATTCTTGAGCCAATCGGGTTGACGAGCTCGCCCTCCTCCGTCACTCCCACTATGCTGTCAAATCCCTCCAGCTCGTATTCAACAATCTTGCCTCCATCCAGCATGATTATCGCCCCAGAAGCCGTTTCGATATCCTTTATGCTGGGCTCGCTGCTATTGTTTAACAGGATCATGGTCAGCTGAAAAACCCGCTTGACCGCGCACGATGTTTTAGAACCATTGCCTTTCGTGATCATATATGATCCATCTGCGCACCGTATTCGAAGCTCGAGCACAGGATTTGGATGCATTCCATCAGGTCTCTTAAAGAACTCCATTAAGGCCGGGAAAACATTAACAAGCAAAACGTAGAACATCAAAATGGTCATGGCCAACAAGATGAATTTACCGATCCTCACCTTCATCCAAGAAAATCGAGGCAAAAATCCATTTAAACCTAAATCACAAAAGGGCCGATGAAAGGCATCCGATTAAACTCCCCTTCA
The DNA here is from genome assembly GCA_002255105.1 of Candidatus Wolframiiraptor sp. EX4484-121. The sequence goes on along the minus strand of NJEK01000018.1, from coordinate 5,062 downwards.
TTGAAGAAGCTAAATTCGTAGAAAACTATCGATCCTCATTGACATAAAGCTCTTTGAGTAGAGCCCCGGGCGGGCTTTGAACCCGCGGCCTGCGGCTTACAAGGCCGCCGCTCTACCAACTGAGCTACCGGGGCCCGATATTTTCCGATTCTAGCAACTTATTATTTTTAATCCTCGCGACCTCACTTTTAATAGGCTCGTATCATGTAGTCGTGGTTGAGCCGTATTTTGATCTCATTGCCTAGACGGGGTTTCGGCTCACCGCTCGTCAAGCCCTCAGGATTACCTTTACCCCCTTCCTCTCGTCTAGCAGTCTGAAAGCCTCGGGGGTCTTTTCGAGCGGGAATCGATGCGTTATTATCTCCCTCGGCTTTACCAGGTTTTTCCTCATGAGGTAGAGCGCTGTCTCCCATGTATTGGGGCTCGCATAAACACCTCTTATGGTTAAGTCTTTAAACACGATCTCGTCGGAAAGTAATTGGCTTGGTTTCTTGCCCGCTAAACCGATCACGGCTATATGGCCGCCTCTCCTAACAATTTTTATCGCCTGTCCCAGGACACCTGGATCTCCGGCCGCCGCGATTATGACGGAGTCGACTCCCTGACCCTCGGTCTCCTTGAGAATTCTCTTCACGGGGTCTTCCCTCCTCACGTTGATCGTCAGATCCGCCCCAAGCTTAGCTCCCAACTCGAGCCTCTCATCCCGCGTGCCTGTCAGGAGAACCTTATCGGCTCCAAACGCCCTCGCAACCTGTAGGCAGAGGAAACCCATAGTTCCGGCGCCCAAGATAGCGACCGTGTCGCCGGGCTTAATCTCAGCTCTCTCAATAGCGTATACTGAGACCGCGGTCGGCTCGGTTACTGCCCCCTCCTCAAACGAGACATTATCTGGTAATTTGTGGAGACCCTTTGCCGGGACTGCCGTGAATTCGGCGAAAGCTCCATTAGAGAATCCCAGAGTATTGGGGCAAAGATTATACTTGCCGGATAAACAATAACTGCAGACACCGCAACCTATGATGCATTCGCAGGTTACCCTATCTCCGGGCTTAAATCCCTTAACATCTTCCCCAATCTCTGAAACCTCACCTGAAAACTCGTGGCCGAGGATCGCTGGAAGACCTCCCTTAAGCCCCAGCTCCTCTGGGGTTCCGGCACCCCTATATATCTCCAGATCGGTTCTGCAGATGCCCGCAGCCCTAACCCTCAGGACCACGTATCCAGGTTTAACCTCCGGCTTGGGCACATCCTCGATCCTAAGATCAAATGGGGCGTGGAGAACAGCCGCCTTCAAAAATTCTCACACCTGGCCATGAAGCGTCTTAAACCTATTTAAGCTTTGGCGGCACACCTCATCTAGATGCTCGGCCTGGTTTTTCGACGGCTCCTTGTCTTTAATTAATTATTTTTAAATTGTGTCTCATCCCTAGGCTTGTCGTGGTGGTGGTCGTCATCCCAACCTATATGGAGGCGGAGAACGTTAGATGGCTCCTTCCAAGGCTCTTGGATTCCTTGGAGGAGGCGGGTTGGAGGGCTCTTGCGCTCATAGTCGACGACTCAAGTCCTGATGGGACAGCGGAGGTTGCGGAGGAGATCGGATCTAGGAGGGGCGGCGGGGTCGAGGTCCTTAGAAGGCCGGGAAAACTCGGAATAGGGTCGGCGTACATAGATGGATTCAGATACGCCCTCGCGAGGCATCCATGGGCGAAATATATCTGCGAGATGGATGCTGATGGCAGCCACCCACCTGAAACGCTTGTCAAGATGCTTGAATATGCTGAGAGAGTTGGGGCAGACGTGGTGGTGGCCTCCAGATATATTGAGGGCGGGGGATGGGTTGACGGATCCTTGACCAGGGTCCTGATAAGCAGATCCGCGAACCTCCTCGCGAGGATCTCAACCGGAATCAAGCTGAGCGACCTAACCTCAGGGTTTAGGGTGATCAGGGCGGAGTCGCTGAGAAAAGTCGTAGATAAATTAACCGAACTCAAATCCGGATATGTCTTTCAAGTCCAGCTACTCTATCTATTGAGTAGGGCGGGTTGCAAGATGGTCGAGTATCCGTTGAAGTTCATGCCGAGGAGGAGCGGTGAGTCGAAGCTCGCTAAAAAAGAGATAATCTCCTATGCCGAATGGTGTATGAAAACTCTCTTCAGGAGGCTTACCAGTTGAGGAGGAGGTTGGGGGATCTCGGTGAGAGATACATCCTAAAGTATGTGATCGATAGACTTGAGCAGCTTAACGGCTCCCTCCTACCGCCGGGAGACGATACGGTCGACACGATCTTAAACGATAGGATAATATTTTCATCCGATATGCTCTTGGAGTCGACCGACGTTCCGCCCGGAATGAGCTTCAGAGATGTTGGGTATAGGGCTGTAACAGCTACTACAAGCGATATAGCAGCAAAGGGTGGGAAGCCTATAGCCTACCTCATATCCCTAGCGCTTCCATCCAAGATGCTGTTTGACGAGTTCGAGGAACTCTGGATCGGGATTGAAGAAGCGGCCAGGATCTATGGTGGTAAGGTGGTCGGAGGGGACACAAACGAGGGGAGAGAGCTCGTGATAGATGTCATCTGCTTGGCGAGGGCCACGAATCCGGTTCCGAGGATTGGGATGAGACCTGGAGATATAGTCGCTGTCACGGGAAGATTTGGAGCTCAAGCCGCCGGGCTTCACGCGCTCCTCAACAACCTTAGGGGGGAGGCGGTGGCCGAGAAGGTTATCAGGAAATTCTTAAGACCGAGGGCTAGGGTCGAGGAGGGAGCCGCCCTCGCGATGTCAGGCGCGTTAACCGCTTCCATGGATTCTAGCGATGGTCTCTCCGAAACCCTCCACACCCTAATGGATCTAAATGGATATGGGTTTAGGATAGATGATCCGCCTATAGACGATAGCGCGAGGAGCTATGCTGAGAAATTCGGTGTAGATCTGTTCGACTTGGTCTTTCATGGGGGGGAGGAATTTGAGCTGGTGGTCACGATTAAGCCGAAGATGCTCGAGGACGCCTTAAGATCGGTAAAAAGTGTTGGGGGGAATCTTGTCCCGATAGGGAGGGTGATCGAGGAGAAAACGGTCAAGGTGAAGTGGTTTGGAAGATACGTGTCGGTGGAGAGGAGAGGCTATGAGCATTTTAGATGAAAATAGGAGCTCATGGAACTGCTTCCCTCCAAACTCAAATTTAAACGTGACAAGCCTCGGCGAAGACGAGATAGTATAAGATAGCTATTATCGCCTTAGAGTCTTTAATCTTCCCATCCCTTATCTCGTCCAATACTTGATCGAGGGTCACCTCAACGACCGAGATGTCCTCATCTATCTCGGGGGCTTGAACGCTCTTTCTCAAATCCCTTGCCAAGTAGATGTGCAGAACCTCGTTGCTATAGCCTGGGGCGGTGTATATGGTGATTAGATGGGTGAGCTTTTCGGCGCGATAGCCGGTCTCCTCTTCAAGTTCTCTCGCCGCACAGGTCATCGGATCTTCGCCGGGTTTAAGGGTTCCGGCCGGAATCTCTAGAAGAACTTCGCCGACCGGATGCCTATACTGCCTCACCATGAGAATCTTTCCAGGCTCTATTATCGGTAGGATCGCGGAAGCTCCGGGGTGGACTACTATCTCCCTCCTAACCCTCCTTCCACCCGATAATACGACCTCATCCAACCTCAGGTTGAGAAGCTTACCCTTATAGAGCGTCCTGCTAGAGATCATCTTCTCCATTTTTCTCTAATCAGGGAGCCTTTCCCATTAATGAGGATGAAGCTATACGAGGTTCATCATGTTTAAAGCCGTGTAGACCGCCGTTAGGGCAGCTGGGGCCGCCACCTCGGTTGGGAGGGTTATGGCGGGGGCCAAGTCTATAACTAGATCCGCCAACCTGTATATGCCCTTCGGTATCCCCTCCCTGGATCCGAAGAGGAAGCTCACCCTCTTTGATCCCGATATAATCTCCTTAAGCTTTGCGGCCGCATCTCTAAGCTGGAGGCCTTCCGGCTCGAAGACTACGAGGGGCTCACCCCTCCTCTCTCTGATGAGCTGATATAAGTCTTGAACATGGACCTCGATCCTCTTGACGGCCCTCCCGTAACTCCTCCTCTGAATCTTAAACCTAGACTCTATTCCCTCCCATACTCCATTAATGAAGGAGGCGAGCTCGAAGGCGTTTACAGGCTTATTCGGGGCTATGACAAGCTCCCTAACCTCATAGGCTTGAACAGCTCTCCCAATCCTCCTCCCAATCTCCCTCGCGCCCTCCATGGATCCCAGATACGGCATCTGGACTATTGAGACTCTATTGAAGAACTTGGTTGAGGGCCTCTTCCCCAACCCCATCTTCCTCCATTCAGATCTTCCGTCGAGGATCGCGATGGCCGCCCTATCGAAGATTATCTCTACCTGGATTATCTTTTCTGGATTGTCTAGATCCACCGGTGCTCCGATCGCCTCCTGGACGGCCGCTCCAACCCTGACGTTCACGTCTATGCTCCTGAACTCGTGGCTCCCTCTCCTAACTGTTCTAACGGCGAAGCTTTGATCAGAGGTTAGTTTCTCGATGGCCAATTTCTTGGCGGCGGCCTCGATCTCCTCAATCCTCGCACAGACCTCGGCCTCAACCGGAACAACCTTCTCAACCTCCGGAACCTCCCTCAAAATCTCCTCAATCAACCTAGATCTATCCGGGCATGAATCGACTATCACCAACCCCCCAAGTCCTCTAGGCTTGGCCACGACCTCGGCCCTAGGCTCAAGTTCGAGGATCCTCGAAGCGGCGACCCTCTCGAGGCCGAGCTGGGTCTTAACTATCAGCTCCATCCAAATTATTAGATTCGTAGATCGTGTTAAAAAGTAGATAAGCCATTCGACTCGGAGACGAATCAATAACCTTATTTAGTACATAAGATAAAATTTAAAATAAAGGTGAAGAAGCTATGGAGGCAACCGCAAAGGTAGTGGAGGCTTTAATGAGATATGGTCCACGCTATTCAAAGATCTCGAGGGAGACGGGCGTTCCCATCCCAACCGTGAGGTATATACTTACGAAGAGGCTTCCTAAGCTGGGCTT
>NJEK01000017.1 GCA_002255105.1 Candidatus Wolframiiraptor sp. EX4484-121 | reverse complement strand
AAGATCATTCCTAGAAATGCGAAGAAGTATGTTCTCATCAAGAACGCTATCTGGGTATAGAACCTCCTCGAGTACGGCTTGAATGATGGTATCCTGTCCTTAATTCTCTCCGCGAGAGATGGAGCTTCAACCCTCATTCTGGGGATTATATGCCTTATGTTGGCTATAGTTAGGGCGAAGGCGAAGACTGTTAATGCCCCACTTCCACCTACTTGCTCGGTGATTCCATAGACCAAGATTACTATTGCGAGTAGGAATATGTCTCCATAAATCTTGGTCTGGAATGTGGCAATGATCTTCGATAGGGCCACGGCGAGCAGAAATCCGAGCAGGAGACTTATCATTATACATCCCATTATCTCCCTCGAAACCGTTTCAATGGTTATCGTCTGTGATGGAAGTGTTACGAGTCTCATTATCAGCATGGCTATGACGATCACTATCGCGTCCGTGAAGATGGACTCAAGGCTCAGCACATTCTTCGCCGCCTGAGAGATATTCATCCTAGGCATCAGGGATAACACCACCGCCGAGCTCGTTCCACCTACGATCGCGCCCAAAAGAGCTCCGATCAACGGGCTCCAAGAATAAATCGCGGACAACAGCGGGATCGCTATAACCATTGAGAATGAGACTCCGATGAAGGCGTAGAGAAGAGCCCTAAATGCGTCTGTAAGCCCCTTCTGGGCTGGGAAGTTTATCCCACCCTCGAAGAGAACTATCGCCAGGGTCACAGCCGCCAAGTATGGTGCTATCGCCATCAACGGATCTCTTGGAATGATCTTAAGGATTGGGCCGAACAATGATCCGAGGAAGATCATGATCAATATGTCTGGGATCCCGAATCTCGAGTGGATCTCGTCGGCTATTATCCCGATTACCAATATTATGGCTCCTAGAACAAGGGCGGCGCTTATCGAGATCATCTGCCTCGCACTTCACGTCAAGCTAGTTTCGCTCCACATTTTGGGCAGAATTTAGCCCCGCTTGGAACCTCCGCGCCGCACTTAGGGCACTTCATGGCGACCTGTAGTGGAGTTCCGCAATTCATGCAAAACTTTGCCCCAGGCGGATTAACTGTTCCACACTTCGGGCATTTTATCCCTTGAGGCTGTTGTTTAAGTGGTGATCCACAATTTTGACAGAACTTGGCTCCAGCCGGGTTCTGGAAACCGCACTTGGGGCAGGTTATCATGGGCTGCGGCTGTTGAGCCGATGTCGGCGGATAGAAGAGCGGTGGAATGACCGCTATCCCCGCTCCAACGGCCGCTCCAGGGCTCTTTGACAGGCTTTCAGCGGCCTTCTCGACGGTTTGCATTCTCAGGACCTCTGATGCGCTCACTCCTGTCTGGATGTAGAATAGTCTGTCTCTCCACTCCTTCGTCGTATCTATTCCCTCAAATTTCACGTCTATCAGCTCCAATCCTATCCGCTTGAAGGCCTCGTAGAGGGCGTTCTTAGCCATGAAGCTCGTCTCATCCAATTTGCCATACACGTCTCTGAGCGAATATTGGCTTAGGGTGTCGATCAATCTCTCATTAAAGTATCCTCTCAGGAATTCTTGGAGCTTCTCGGTGGTGAATATCCCTTGGCCTCCGACGACCTCATTAACGAATAGGTTTGGATCCTCGATCCTGAACCAGAAGCTCCCAAAGAACTTCAGCGGGGCGAGCTCCTTCGTCTGACCTCGTGCTCCGAACTTTCCTTGAAATTGCTTTAAGCTCACGAATATTATCGTCGCCCTGAATGGAACCTTATCGAATCCGGCCAGCTTCGACAACACCTTAGTCAATAGGGGTAGGTTGGCTGTGGTTAAGACGTGTCTCCCAGCCCTGAAGACGTCGTAAGCCTTACCATCTCTGAAGAAGACGGCGGCCTCATATTCATGGACTATTAGGTTATCTCCCCAAGCTATCTCCTCGACCGGATATCTCCAGACGATGTCCCCCTCCTTCGCACCAACCCACTCAATTACCTTAGGCATCCACCCTACACCTCCACCCCTCCTTATAACCCCTCTCCAATCGCCTTTGACCCGCCGCGGCAATCATGTGCCAAGCCCCCTCAAGATCTCTGACCTTCTGTTAACGAGGTCGTCAAGCTTCTCAACCTTCGCAGCTAGCCCCTCTAGAATCTTCCTCCAATCATCAGTTCCCGGCTCAAGACCCACCATCCTCTTAATGTCATTTTTAATCTCCTCGGCGCCTTGGATAAGCTTGAGATCATGTTCGAGGATCTTATCGAGCTTATCCTCCCTCACCTTAACTGCGTCGAATATTCCAGCGTATCCGGCCACAGCCCTATCTATCCTCTGAGCAACTCTGTCAAGCCTGTAGATGAGGTTATCGAGCTTATAGGAGTCTTCACCCGAGACCTTTTGAGCGACGAGCTGGCTCGCCAAACTTCTTCTAAGGGAGTCTTTCGCCGCTCTAAGCCTGTTCACGGCCTCCATCCTGACGAGCCTATCGCTCTCCCTTCTGAGCTCCTTCTCTTTATACCCCCTATATCCTGGAATATAGCTCATTATTCTCTCAAGCAATCCTCTCTCCCGCTCAACCCTCTTGAGATAGTCTTCTCCGCTCAACTCCCCTCCCTCCAGTATCTGATCAGACTTATTACCACGACAACTAATATAAGTGAGCCCAAGACGACGAGGGGATTTAATACGTTATAGGTCGTGGACGCTATCGCTATCGAGAGCGCTATCACGCCCCAAATCAGATGATAGAGGGGATCCCGGCTCCTAACCAATGCATAGACGATAGTGTATGCCCCGAGTGGGCCGAATAACCAGGCAAGGATATGCCATAGGTTGAGTGGAATTAGTCCGAGTCCATAGATTATGGAGGCGATCGCGATCGAAGCAGCTATGCATGCTAATGCTCCTCCTCCATAGTTGCGCGGCATGCGCTGACTAAGGATCTGTGCTAAATAAGTTTATTCTTAAGGCTTTAGGCATATATTTCGGCTCTCCGCATCCATTAGATGAGCTTCGCCAAGAGCCTTATCGGAGACCTCGACTCCTCCTCGGTTAGGGTCTTAAGCTCCGAGGCGGTTATCCTCAGCTCAACTCCCCTCTTCAATAATGGAAGCGACGACGCCATCGCGGGCATCAGGGAGGTTATGAAGGGCGTGATTGTATGCATTATCGATGAGAGGATGGATCCGATGGCTAATGCCGCCAAGATCGTCCCCGTAGCCGTTAAAATCTCTACAACCCTAGTCTCAAGCTTTAGTGGATGCTCGGCTAGGATGACCCTCCCATCGGATCCGTCGAGAAATGCCTCATAGCTCCTACTCTTATACGAATATTTTAGGTGATAAATTGGATAGTGGACTAAGCCCCTGTAATCAAGCCTGAGATCCTCGAACACCACTCGATCGAGGTCGCTGCATTGCTCATGGAGTTCATCCATGAGCTTTCGTTTAAGAATCTCTTCTGCAAGCCTCCTTGAGCGATTCTCATCAAACTCAGGCTCATGATATCCCTCAAAATACTCGAGCTCCCTCTTGAAGAACCTCTTACCCCTGATGGGGAACGGGTAATCCTCTAAGAGTTCTTGGAAGCTCGCTGAGGCGACGACACCTCCATGATGACAGACATACGCCTCCGTCTCCCTCTCACCGCATATTCCAACCGCCCTACCCCTCATATAATAGAAGTAGACCGGGACGTAGTGCAGCTTCTGATCCAAGAGCGATGAGTTGAGCTCTATGTCCATCGGTATCCCAAACTGTCTCTTCAAGAATCCTAATAGGATTCGGTAAGGCTCATCTTTAATCACTGGAAAATAGTAGTGATCTTCCCGAGCCCTCTCCCCGAAGACGAGTCCGCAGTATGGGCATGTGATGGTCTTGACGGTCTCGGGAAACTCGAAGACCGCCCCACAACCTGGGCAGGTTACCTTCATCCCCTCTCAATCCTCACATCTGAGACAAATCTCCTTCCGAGAAGGTATCCGAGAGATATGGAGGCGATTAGGATGAATATTCCTAGACTCGTGGTCTTATGTAGGAGGAGGTATCCTGAGAGGCCTCCGAGGATCGTCGAGGAAATCATTCCGAGGATATAGATAGCTCTTCTGAAGGCTCTTATAGGCTCGGCGAAGACCAAGGATCTGCCGCTCCAGCCATCATGTTGCGCGAAGTATAGTCCTCCACCATATCTGTAGGTTATTGTCCATATGGGGAGAAATACTAGATTTGGCTTCGTCATCGATTTAACCTCGGCTGAGAAGAATATTATGTCGCTCACTCTCCCCTCCCACTCCTCCCTAACCAAATCTATCGAACGATCTCTTATCGACGCCTCCGCCTCAGCTCTATCATACTCTAGGTTTAGGATTGGGAGCTTTATCTCCCTCCACCTATCCGTGGGGATCTCCGATAGCTTAATCGATTCGGGTCTCTCATCCAGATATCTCTCGACCAATTCTCTTAATCCTAGATGCTTTACTTGCCTCCTCGCCACTATATCGACCCACAATACCCTACTGAAGCTCTCCCTAACCCTCCTCACCCTCACCTGCTTTCCATAATATTCTCTCTTCCTATAGATTATCTCGCCCTCCAGCTCAACCCTACTGAGCCAGAATGGAATATATGATCCCTCTATCGAGACCGGTCTGATCTTCGAGGCTATAGACTTCAGATCTACGTCGGTGTTCACCCTTCTCCAAAACTCCTCCCACACCCTTCCCTCCCCAACGCTTGGAACTAGGTATAGGTCCTCCTCGCTCAGGATTCCACTGATTATGTTCGGAGCCCCACAGTACTCGCATATGGCGACTATCGTCTCCGGCGTTACCTTTAAAGTCGCGCCGCAATTCATACACCTATATTCGTGGTATTCCGCGTCGGACATCACCTCTTGAGTTTTCCCCGCTCAGATATTAGGGTTAAAAGCTCATGAGGTCGGTGATATAATCATGGTCTTGAGGGTTGAGTCTTATGGGTTTGGGAGGATAAGGATTAATGGAAAAACCTATCACGAGGACCTAATAATCCTCCCAAATAAGGTGCTTGAATCTTGGAGGAGGGCTAAGGGCCACGAGCTCAGACTCGACGACCTGCGAGATGTCCTAGAAGCTGATATAGACTGCCTGATTATAGGGACCGGATACTATGGGATGGTGAGGGTCTTGGATGAGGTGATTGAGTACTTTAAGGAGAGGGGGGTCGAGGTCGTCATAAAGCCTTCGAGAGAGGCGTGCGAAACCTATAATGAGCGGGTCGACGCTGGGAGGAGGGTGGCCTTAGCTCTTCACCTAACCTGCTAGATTCCGAGGAATTTTTCGCAATTACGACGTAATGTCTTCGAGATCTGTTGAAAGATTAATAAGTAGGGCTAAGAACTGTGAGCAAAGATGTCGGTCTACGACTTCGAGGCGCTGGAGGAGAGGAGGAATAGGTTCCTGAACAAGGTCAAGGACTTAGGCTTATACGGGCAGTTCGATGAGGAGCGTTGGGAGAGGCTTAAGGAGTTCGTGTATAATCCCATGCCCCTGAACGTGGATGTAGTGATCGACGACTGCACCCTTAGGGAGGGGCTGCAGATGGCCGGACTCCTGACGCCGAGGCCTGAGGAGTATCTCAAGATAGCGTTAATGTTGAGGGAGATCGGGGTTGAGAGGCTTGAGGTGATGATCTATGCCAAGTCTGATAGGGAGGCGGTGAAGCTCATGATGGATCATGGGCTAGGAGATATGCTCGCGGCGTGGTGTAGGGCGAATAGAGGCGATTTAGATCAAGCAATTAAGATGGACTTCAAGCAGGTTGGGATCTCACATCCAGTCTCATACATCCACTCATCCAAGTGGCCGAACCTAAAGCTGAAAGACTTCGTTGAGAGGGTTGTTGACGCCGTGACCTACGCCGTCGATCATGGCTTAAGGGTTTTCGTCCATGGAGAGGATAGCACGAGGGCGGACTGGGAATTCGAGAAGCTATTCATAGATGCTGTGGCCGAGGCTGGAGCCGAGGTGTATAGGATCTGCGATACGGTTGGATGCGGGCTCTCAGACCCTCTCGCACCCCTCCCGAACGGTATTCCGGCCAAGGTTAGGCGCATCAGGAGGGAAACCAAGATCCCATATATCGAGATCCACGCCCACGACGATCTCGGAAACGCTGTCGAGAACACGATGGCGACGATAAGGGCGGCGTCAGGACTATATGACAAGGTCTATGTGAGCACAACGTTCCTAGGCTTGGGAGATAGGGCTGGGAACGCTGAGACTGAGAAGGTCATCATGAACTGCTACCTACATTATAATGTTAGGAAGTGGAATCTCAAGCCTCTCCGAGATCTCGCCGTATACATCGCCTCATCGCTCGGATACCATCTGCCCGTGAATAAGGCCATCGTCGGGGACTCGGTCTTCGCCCACGAATCTGGAATACATCTCCACGGGATCTCCATGCTCCCCCTAACCTATGAGCCATTCCCACCCGAGCTCGTGGGCCAGAGGAGGTCGATAGTCATCGGGAAGAGGTCTGGGAAGCATGGGATCAAGCTCAAGCTCGAGCAGGTGCTGGGTAGGAAAGTTAGCAACGATGATCCCAGGCTCCTAAACCTGATCGAGATGATAAACTATGAGTTCTCGGCTAGGGATAGGAGGTATCCGATGGGGGAGGAGGAGTTTAAGATGTTCGCGAGGAGGGCTGGATTCGAGGTCTAGGTGAGGACCTTATGGGGGAGACTATCCTCAAGAAGATTCTGAGGGGGGCGGATTAATCGGGCATGTGAAAGAGTTTGGGAGGCTTCCATGATAAAACTAAATTCTTGGGCTCATCGGATATGATCATGGCCCTAGAGGGGTTGATGTGCTGATGAAGAAGGCTGCTTTAATCAGGGGAGATGGAGTTGGACCTGAACTCACCGAGGCTACCCTAAGGGTTCTGGAGGCCGTTGGAACCGAGGTTGAGCTTATCCCGGTCGACGCCGGATATGAGTGGTGGAGGAGACATGGTGGAGATAGCTTGATACCGAGGGAGACTTGGGAGATATTGGAGCAGGTCGACGCCGTCTTGAAGGCTCCCGCCACGACCCCACCCGAGCCCGGAGCGCCTAAGAGCGTGGCCGTGAGCATTAGGCAGAGATTCGATCTTTATGCAAATATCAGGCCGATAAGGACGATCGGTGGGTTGAAGGGGAGGCTTGGGCCTGTAGACTTCATCTGCGTGAGGGAGGCCACGGAGGGATTGTATAGCGGGATAGAGCATAGGATAACCCCGGATGTCGCGGTAGCCTTTAGGAAGATCACGAGGAGGCAGTCTAGGAGGGTTGCGAGGAAGGCGTTCGAACTAGCGAGGGAGAAAGGCTGGAGGAGGATCGTGGTCGTGACTAAGCGGAATATCATGAGGGAGTGCGATGGAATATTCATCGAAGAGGTTGAGAAGGTCTCAAGAGACTTCCCGGGGATGACCTATGAGGAATATTACATCGACAACATGGCCCAGCAGCTCGTGAAGAATCCTCAGAGATTCAATCAATCGATAATTCTCGGAACAAATCTCTTCATGGATATAATCAGTGAGGAGGCGGCCGCCCTCGTCGCCAGCATAGGATTGGTTTATTCAGCGAATTTGGGGGATGACTACGCCATGTTTGAGCCAGCCCACGGAAGCGCTCCAAAGTATAAGGGATTGAACAAGGTCAATCCAACGGCCATGATCCTATCAGCCGCATGGATGCTCGGATATCTTGGAGAGAAGGAGAGGATGGATGCGATATTCAAGGCGGTTGAAGAGGTTATAGCCGAGGGGAGGAAGGTGACATACGATCTGGGTGGAGACGCGAAGACCTCTGAGATGGCTGAGGCGATTGCCGAGAGGGCTGCGAAGATCCTTGAGGAATGATCCGTCCTAAAGACTTTGGCCAAGAAGACTTAAAGTTTATAGTTTGTTCACGACGACATTCTTTGTAAATTGAGCTATGAGTCGCGAGATCCGGGTTAGGACCGGGGTCCCTGGACTCGACGAACTCCTTAGAGGAGGGGTCTTAGGAGGGTCGACCACGCTCCTTATAGGCCCTGTAGGGAGCCTGAAGTCCTATCTTGGCCAACAGTTCGTAAGGGAGGGGTTGAGGAGGGGTGAGAGATGCGCCTACATAAACACCGTTCAAAGCTTGAATAAGCTTAGCTATCAGATGAAGGCCACCCTCAAATTCGATCCAAAGCCCTATGTTGAGGAGGGGAGGCTCATCCTCTCCGATATGCACAAAATTTTCGTTGAGAAGGCGTTGAGGAAGATGGAGATAAGGGATCTTGAGAGGATCGAGGGAAAGATCGCTAAGATGTTTAAGATGGTTAGAGGTGGTAGGGGGCTCCTACATAGCTTAACCCCATTCTTCTACATGCTTGAGGATGAGAAGGCCGTTCCAAGATTCGTCCAGGTCCTTAAGGCAATAGCCGGAGCCTATGGAGTAACTCTACTAATCACGTTGGATGAAGGTGCTCAGAATAGATATCTCGAAGAGGGGATTAAATCCTTCTGCGACTACGTTTTGGCCACGAACGTCTCTGAGGGCGGGATGAGGGGATTGAGGGTTGTGAAGTCTCTGACCAAGCATGATCTCGAATGGCATGAGATATCGTTCGTGGAGGATGGGGTGAGGATTCAGATAGGATGATCTCATTCAAGACAGGTCTCCACACTCGCATAGAGCCTCGTGAATTAGATCGTAGAGCGCCGGCATCCCCTCACCGGTCTTTGCCGAGACCTTAACGATCCTCATGGACCTCAATAGGTCCTCGACTAGGCTCATATACTCCATCGCTAGATCGGCTATCAATCCCTCCTCCCTCGCTAAGGACTCCTTCAACGTGCTTGGATCCATTAGAAGCCTTTCCAAATCTCCTCTGAAGACGTCCACCTTGTTTATCACGGGGACGGTTGGCGTGCTTAACCTAAGCCACGTTATCAGGGCCATCGAGAGGCTTATAGCGAGGCCGCTTGGATTCGAGGCTAGGGATGGATCCGAGATATAGACGGTTATCGATGGAGAGTTCTTCGAGATCGTCTCGCTCAGCCTCGG
>NJEK01000069.1 GCA_002255105.1 Candidatus Wolframiiraptor sp. EX4484-121 | reverse complement strand
ATAAGCCAGCCCAATCCTTGAACTACATCCCCCTTAAGCCTTCCTCAACACCTCTGAAACCAAAATGCGCCGGCATCACCCTCAGCTCATCTAAGGATCTCGGCCACTATTTCTCGGTAGATCTTAGCGGCCTTAACGAGCTCGTCTATGCTAACCCATTCATCGATCGTCTATGCTAACCCATTCATCGATCGTATGGGCTTGAAGCAGGCTTCCAGGACCTAGAATCACGGATGGAATCTTAGCTCCATGGACCAAGAAGCACATGTCGCACGTAGCTCTAAAGCCCCTCGGCCTGACCCTCTCTCCCAAGATCTTGGAACACGCCTTAACCGCCGCCACCACGATCCTCGACTTAGTGCTTGTCTCGGCGGCCGGAAGATATCTCACTATCCCAACCTCGGCTTTGACCTTCCTGGCCTTTGCCACCCTCTCGGTCAATCTTCTGAGCTCCTTGATTATCCTTTCAAGCTTCTCGTTCGGGAGAGTTCTCCTATCCAAGACTAGCTCGCAGGAGTCTGGAATTATGTTCTCCTTTATCCCGCGCCTGACCTTCAACCTCTCACCGAGCTTCTCGACCCTTAGAGCGAAATCTGAGGCCGCATAAGCGGCGTTTATCCCCTTTCTAGGCTGGCTGGAGTGGGCCGACTTCCCGATGAACCTCACCCTGAGGAGGAGAATTCCCTTATGGGCTGAGCAAACTTGAAGGCTTGTCGGCTCGCCGACTACAGCATACTCAGCCGAGATCTTCTGGGCCAGAAGCCTTCTAACCCCTCTATTCTTAGCCTCTTCATCGGCGACTGCCGCGAGTATGAGCTTACCCTTGATCGGCCAGCCCTCATCCGCTAGGAGCTTAAGAGCTCCCAGCATCGAGGCCAAGCATCCCTTCGCATCCGCCGAGCCCCTACCATAAACCCTTCCATCCCTTATCTCCCCTGAGAATGGCGGAATTCTCCAAAGATCCCTCTCCCCGGCTGGAACGGTGTCGAGATGAGTCATAAGCATTAGGCTATGCCCCTCTCCAGCCTCATAAACCCCGATCGCGTTTGCTCTCTCATCAAACCTATCCACCCACGCTTTGAGGCCGAGTTCGGCGAGCCTCTCAGAGACGTAGCTGGCTATCTCGGTCTCCCTGCCAGGCGGGTTCTCCGAGTTTATCCTAACTAGGCTGGAAGTTAAGGATGAGGTATACTCTTCAAGCGAGGTCAAGCCTCGATCACCGGTTATCAGAGACCTGCAACCCTAAAAAATCTTCTCCCGCTCATCATCACCTACAGCGAACTGACTACTCCTTAGCTTACAGGGTCGCCGACGCCGGAAAGCAGGGATTCTGAAGAAAGGTAATTGTTTATTAGGACGGCTGAGGAGATTGCGTCTGGAATGTTCGCGAGATCTTTAAAATGTGTTAGGTGCGGAAAGGAATATCCTTTGAAGAAATTCTATAAGTGTCCAAGCTGCGGAGGCGTGCTTGACGTTAAGTACGATTATGTGAAGCTTGCCGACGAGGTTGACTTAAGATCTCTGTTCTCCAAGAGGGGCTTAAACCTATGGAAATATATAGACTTCCTTCCGATAAGGAAGTCCTCGGAGATAGTGTCCCTAGGGGAGGGGATGACGCCCCTTCTTAAGGCCGAGAGATTGGGAGAGAGCTTAAAGGTCAAGAGCCTATATCTTAAGGATGAAACCAGAAATCCAACATCATCCTTTAAGGATAGACCATATACGGTTGGAGTATCGAAGGCTAAGGAATTCGGGGTTAAGGCGGCGGTCGTAGCATCGGCGGGAAATGCCGCAGCATCCCTGGCAGCGTATTCGGCGAGGGCTGGAATTAAATGCTATGTATTCGTCTCCGAGAACGTTCCGGCTCACCGCCTTCTTGAGATCCAAGCATATGGGGCGGAGGTCATTAGGGTTAAGCAAGTTCCAGACGGCGTCTTTAGGATCACGGTGTCAGCATCTGAGAAATTTGGGTGGTATAACCTGACGACGAGCTTCTATAATCCATATACTGTGGAGGGCGATAAGACGATAGCATACGAGATCTACGAACAGATGGGGTTCGAAGTTCCCGACTGGGTGATCATCCCTGTAGGCGTGGGCCCGCTCCTAGTTGGATGCTATAAGGGCTTTAATGAGTTGCGTAACCTTGGTTTAGTGAACGAGGTCCCCAAGATGGTTGGAGTTCAGTCCGAGGGGTGCGCGCCGATAGCCAAGGCATTCGAGGAGAATAGGTCGGAGGTCGAGCCCTGGAAAGGTGAGCTCAAGACGGTAGCCAGATCCATAGTAAACACCCTTCAAGAATATCCTGATGAAGGAACCTATACTCTGCAAATAATCAGGAGATCTAAAGGATGCGCTCTAGCCGTGTCGGATGATGAGATATTGAGGGCGATGGATGATCTCGCAACCGCGGAGGGCATCTTAGCAGAGCCGGCCTCAGCGACCGTGATAGCGGCTCTAAGAAGGTTGTTAGAAGATGGGGTTATCGACAAAAGCGATAAAATCGTATGCGTGGTAACCGGGCTTTCCTTAAGAAATGTTAGGGCTTCAGCGGCTTCATTCCAGTTAATAGCGATGATGGCCGGTGACATAGGAACTCCTCTCTTTCACCGCTTTTCTCAACTCTTTTTCTTATGAAGATATATTATGCTCTCCCTCGCCTCACCAATCTTAATCACCCTCTTCGTCGTCGCAACCCTCTTATTGACCGCCACAATCTTCTCAACCTCAAATCCAATTCTCTCGGCGAGGTCCGCGATGAGAATATCCGAGTCAACGACCCTATCTGGAAAGACCCCGCCGGCAACCACCATCGCCACCCTGCCACCACCCCGTAAAACCCTAAACATCTCCTCTAAGCATAATCTGAGGTCATGAAAATATGCTTTAGCGACCTCCGGGAGATCCAGCTCGGGGAATGGGTCGGAGACGTTTTTAGGATTCAATCCGATGAACGATCTAATCGGATCTACATGAACGTCTCCGAAGAATAACTCGTACTCAATACGATACACCTTGGTGTATTCGATTTTGTTCAGGTATGGTGGAGAGGTTATTATCGCGTCAAATGATTCATCTTCGAGGAACTTAAGCCTCCTCGCATCCCCCAAATAGACCTCAATCTCACATGGCCTGAACTTTATCCTCTTAAGATCTTTAATCATGTTCCTCACAACCCTTCTAAAGAATTTTCTGAATGGTGGAACCGGCTTCTTCGCAACCCTCAAAACGGCCCCATCCTTATACGCAAATGACACCTTCATGGCGGCATTCATCAATGCGAGTGTGAAGAAGTTTCTGATGCTTGGATCGTCTATTCTCCTAATCTCCTCTCTGAAGAAGATTATATCCTCGAGAGAGGGCTTGAGGAAGAATCTCTTAACGAAGCCACTCACATCTGAGAGATCATATCTCCTAAATGGACGCGATAGAAGCCAATCCCTGGCCGTAATGAGTTCATCTAAATCGTAATCTGCCGTCTTGACTTGGGAGACGAAGACGGCGAGGGGAGCCGCGTCGACGCCTACCGCATCTACTCCACATTCCTTCGCGGCGAGCAGGGTTGTTCCCGATCCGACGAATGGATCTAAAATCCTCCATCCATCATCAACTCCGAACTCGTCGAAGATCATTAAGACGAAGTCTCTTGAGAATCCCTCCTTAAAGAAAAAACCAACGATATACTGGATACTGCTTATTTGGTACGAATGTGACGAGTTTTCCCAGATCCCACCTCTCCTCGATCATCATACTCCAATATCTCATCCATCACGCCTCTTAATATCCATCACCCAAGATCTCACGCGCTATTAAGGTTCGGCTTCATGTTCGACGATTCTCAGGATCACGGCGGTCTCCGTATGCTTGACGCCCCGAATCCTCCTGATCTTGTCGATGCACTCATTCAGGCTTGAGACCCCTCCAGCGGAGATCATCACCATCGCATCGAATCTTCCCGTGAGTTCATAGACGGATTCAACCTCGGGGATCTTTGATATGTTCTCGATGACCTCCTCAGCCAGATCTCCTCGATCGATCGTTAGAAATGTCACGGCGTTTATCACGTAATCCTTCCTGAGCTCTATGGTGAACCTCTTGATGACGCCTCTCTCGACCAGAAGCTTAACCCTCCTCCTGACGGCCCCCTCCGAGAGCCCTATCCGCTTACCGATCTCCATGAAGGACATCCTAGAGTTCTGCTTTAGGAGGTTGATTATCCTCGAATCCACGTCGTCGAGGGGTCTCCGACAGGTTTCCATGGCCAAAACACATCGATTAATCCGATAAAAACATAGCGCCATGATCGAGTCCTACCGATAATTCCTCGGGTCGGAAAAACCGTGTGTTCTTCACTATAGATTAGGTTGTTCACTATAGATCTCAATAGATTATATGCGAATGCTATTTATCCTGCATGCCACAGCCCCGATGCGGAATTGGACTTAACGAGCGCGGCGGTCATCATAGGATATCTGCTGTCCTTCTTGATGGCTGTAGCATTGGGGGGAAATGATGCGGCCACTCCTTGCGATACCTCGGTCGGCGCGAGGGTTATATCTGTTAGGAAGGCGGTACTCCTCTTCGCCGCCTTCACGAGCGTCGGAGCATTAACTCAGGGATATATGGTGATGAAGACTATTGGGAGGGGGATAGTTCCAGCGATAGACCTCCTAGGAGTCTTGATAACGATCTCGGTCTCCTTCGCCTGGATAATGCTCTGCAACTATTTTGGACTTGAGATATCCGTAACTCACTCCATAATAGGCGCAGTCCTCGGATATGGGATCGCATCATACGGGCTGGCCGGAGTTAATTGGGAGCTCGTGAAGAAGGTGATTATAAGCTGGATCTCATCACCCTTCCTCGCACTAATCCTAGCATACATATTCTACAGGTTGGTGGTTCGCGTAATTAAGGGAAATAATTACATAGCGTCGAGGATTATGCCTAAGTTTCTGATAGCGATGCTCTGCTACTCGGCATACGCATTCGGGGCAAACGACATAGCAAATGCCACAGGAGTCTACGTGACAGTTAGCGAAATAGTCTTCGGCGGAGTTCCAGAATCCAATGTCATGTTCATCCTAGCGTTGATGGGATCTGCTGGGGTGGCCATCGGAGGACTTATCCTCGGAGCTAGGGTGATAGGGACGGTCGCCTTCAAGATAACTAGGCTTGACCCGATATCGGGCTTCGCCGCGGAGCTGTCAAACGCTTTCGTAGTACACATGTTCACAACGATACCATACTTCCTATTCGGATACGGCATACCCATCTCCACGTCGTTGGCCGGCGTGGGAGCAGTAATAGGAGTCGGCCTCGCCATGTATAGATCAGCTGGAATAAACAGGAGAACGATAGCGAAATTGTTCACGGCGTGGATCGCCTCATGATCTGGATAGGGAGAAAGAAGGAGCGTGAGGTGCTGAAACTTTCAAAGAGACACTTTGACAAGATATTTGAGGTTGCAAAGTCGTTTAAAGAATATGTGGCCTCATATGTTGATTGCAAAGTGGATGAGGCCTCACGGTTATATGAGGACTCAATATTTCAGCTGGAGCGGCAGGCCGACGATCAAAAGGAGAAAATCCTCCTAGAAGTCTCGAAGGGCCCTTTCCACCCCATAGACAGGGAGGATGTAATTCGATTGGTCTTGACGATGGACGACATAGCCGCGAATCTAAAGGCCGCCGCCAGAAAGCTACTCTACACGAATCCATGCGATGTTCCAGATGATATTAGGAGTGATCTCCTCAAGCTCGCGGAACTTTCAGTCGAGTTGGTGTCAGAGCTCGGAAAAGCCTTAGACGCCTTGATAGGTGGATCAAGGGAGGCTTTAAAGCTCGCCGACGCAGTTGAGCGCAAGGAGGAGGAGATAGACGAATTTAGACACGGACTAATAGCTAGGATTCTGAGCTGGGGGGACTCGGCTAAAAAGCTCAGCAACGTAATAATGTTGAAGGAGGTCATCGAGAATATCGAGAACGCGTCTGACAAAGGTGAGGACGTCGCAGACCTCATCAGGACGATAGCGGTAACGGGACCCCTATAGTCCAGCTCACTCAAAGCACATCGATACAAGTTGAATGAAGGAATCCACGCGGCGGGAGGGATTTGAACCCTCGAGGCCCAATGGGCCACAGGCTCTCCAGGCCTGCCCCCTACCAGGCTAGGGAACCGCCGCTCGACCCATCGGCCTTCAGAAGAGTTTCTGTATCCCCCTCAATTAAAGATTATCTA
>NJEK01000016.1 GCA_002255105.1 Candidatus Wolframiiraptor sp. EX4484-121 | reverse complement strand
CCTCACCTTAATTCCTCAAGATTATCTGGAACTTTCCCGATATAAGCTAATGGGTCAGGTGATTTCATGATCTCCCTCAAAATTATCGTCGCGTAGCTCCCAGGTGGGAGTGAGAGTTTTAGGAGGAGCTCATCCTCAGAATGAGACAATATCTGAATATCCCATCTCGGGATGGTTATCGGCCTAAGCGTGCCCCTGGTGGAGGTCTCTGGAAGCGATCTAACCCTGAACGTGTTTAGCTCTATGCCAAGCTCCTCCAGCGCCTCTCTCAACATTTCCCCCTTCCAGCTCCTCGGAATGTTTGAGAGGTATCCCGGGACGGGTAGGGCTATCACCAACCTCTTCATCCTGAGAAGCCTCTTAACGGTCTCCAAGTTCTCCGATCTAACTTGAACACATCTATCTTGGTCAGGCCTTCCGCCCAGACCCAATGGTATTACGTAATCTCCTATCTCCGGTTCCATCAGCTTTCCTCCGGCCAATATTCTCGACAACGCCTTATTGAATGCTAGGGCGGCGACGGACTCCACCATAAGTCTTCTAAGCCTCATCGGAAGAGTTCTCAACGCTCCTGCATAATCTCCAGGCTTCTCCACCAAGTACTTCATGATCTCCCTCTCATACCTCAAGCCCTTCGGGAACGTTTTGAGCGAGTCTTCCAGATCCCAACTCTTCCGGAGATTCATTCTCGCCAACCTATTCTCCTCTCCCTCAAGTGGAGAGTACGCCGATAGGAATGCCTTAACCGCCTCCTCAAGCCTATTCTCCATGATCAGTTTTCCAACTATCGCGGTTATCGGCCTAGTTATGCCGAATCTCTGATGGCCGTAGAAGTTTGGGACCCCGCGAGCCTTCAACTCCTCGACGCATCTCTTAACCTCATCGACATCGATTCTGGCATGCCTAATTCTTATCTCGAACACATTCTTTAAAAGCAACCTAGAGGTAAGTTTGGATCCCGTATCCTCAATCGGCTTAACGTCCACGATTTCGTCGATCTTCAATCCATCGGGGCTCATGACTCCCCGAGGCGTGGTTATGAATTGCCAGGAGATACTCATCTTATCCTTTATCCCGCAGAATCCTATCACCTTAGGCTTAACCCCAAGCACTCTAGAGATTATGGATGAGGCCCTGATGGTGTCTACCCCGATCTTCCTCAAGACGCATAGGGTTAGATCCCCATAGCCGGCCCTATATCCCCTCCACTCCTCATATATCTTCCTAGCATCCGATCCATTCATTAATATCTCCCAAGTCTTGAAGTCGTCGGGCTTCTCCTTTATCACTCCACCGACTCCAACGGTGCTCGAAGCATATCCTCGTATGCCTATAAACTCTTCAACCATCGATCTATCTAGTTGGCTCAGCGGCTCCGTTGAGAGATCCATGGCCAATAATCTTCCAGATGCTTAAAGTAGTTTAAGCCTTCCCGTAACCCTATCGACCAGCTCTGATGGGGCAGGGCCTATCCCCAAGGCCGTAACGGTTCCGGCCGGAACCTCGGTTAAGCCCGCGTCCTCAACTACGGATGCTGGAAGGCCGAGAGACTTGGCCTGATCATAAAGCCTCTTAAGCTCCTCAAGCCCGGAAACCCTTAACACAACCTTCTTCTGCCCCTCTTCAAGCCAATCCCTAAACCATTCAGGCTTTATCCTCCTACACTCCTCGGCGGCGGAGACGGCCGCGTGCGCTGCTTGAGCCGCTATCTTCCCAACGCTCATCCCCAGATCTACTCTAATCACTATCGCCTGCTTGTATGTGAATTCCATAACCCCCTCCAAAATGTTTAATCAGAATAATTTAGAGATATATTGCGGTGGATGAGTTGAGGATCTTACTCATGCCCCTTGCATCGAAGCTCAGGAGATTTAAAGAACTCGATGATATCCTTAAGGGGCTGAAGATCCTCGTCGATGGATTATATGACTCCGAATCATCTCCATCTTCTAGGGAGGAGGCTCGCCGCGAATCGAGAAGGTTCGACGCCGTGATAGCATTAGCTCTAACCGGCGGTATCGAGGAGATGCTGCTCGGGGTTGGGGAGGCGGGGAAGCCCTTAATCATAGTCGCCCATGATCGGCTGAACAGCCTCGCGGCATCTCTCGAAGCCCTATCAAAGCTTAGGGAAATGGGTAATCCGAGCTGGATAATAGAGGCTTGGACTCCCGGGGCGAGGAAGAGGATAGAATCCATCCTGAAGGGAATCGAGGCGGCGTCAAGATTCAGTGGGTTGAAAATAGGCTTGATAGGAGGTATGAGTCCTTGGCTGGTTTATAGCAGACCCGATCTGAGCTCCTTGAAGGAGCTTTTCAACATAGAGCTGGTCGAGATCGACATGGATGAACTTTACTCGAAATTTAGGTCATCGAAGGTCGATCGAGATCTGATGGATAAGGTGTTGAGAAACGCTAGGCGTGTGGAGGTCTCTGAAGAAGATTTAGGGGAGGCTTTGAGAGTTTACCTAGCTTTAAAGGAGATCGTTGAGGAACACCATCTAGACGCTTTAACGATCAAGTGCTTCGATCTCATAGGAGACCTGGGAACCACAGCCTGCCTAGCTCTCTCCCTCCTCCAAGACGATGGAATCGTGGCGGGCTGCGAGGGCGATGTTCTAGGCCTGCTCTCGATGATTTTGGGAAAACTTCTCAGCGGCTCCCCAACCTTCATCGCGAACATCTCGGAGATAGGTGAAGATTACGTCTCCTTGACACATTGCGCAATAGCTCTGAGCATGGTTGATGAATATCGCCTGCTAACACACTTTGAGTCGGGGATCGGCGTCGGAGTTTCGGGGAGAATATATGATGGGGGAAGGGTCACCCTACTGAGATTTAGGCCGGATCTCAGAAAACTTAGAGTCATCCGCGGGATGATCCTTGACAGCAATCCCTTCAAGGCGCTTGCGTGCAGAACCCAGCTCAAGATCAGGGTTAAGGGGGATCTCGGGAAGATCCTCGAAGACCCGCTTGGAAACCATCACGTCATGGCCTTGGGGGATCTCGTCGACGCGGTTAAGTCCTTTTGCATGCTGAAGGGGATTGAGGTCGAGGTTCTATGATCTATCACTTCTGCCGAAGATCTCCTTAAGCCTTTGAACCCCGCCGGACTTCTTGAGATATTCGGCGACGCTCTTCGAGACAAAGTCTTCCCATAAATCTCCTTCGACGATCCTCTGTCTGATGATGGTGCCCATCTCCACATCCCTCCGATAGAGCTTTGGCTCCTTCACCTCGTATCCGGCTTCCTTGAAGAGCCTCTGAACCAGCGGATTATTCGTGTAGACTACGTCAAATCTCGGGCAATACGACTCTATCCTCGAAACCCAAAGGGAGTGCTCTCCAATATCCGGTACAGGTATTATGATCACCTTGGATAGATCCACTTTACCATCTTTTAGCATAAGCCTGATCATCTCAAACCTCTCTCCGGCCGTGAACGGGTTCTCGAAGGTGTGGCTGTACTGCGAGCTCCCGATGACTATTATAAGCTCATCGCATTCCTCCAACGCCTGCTTGATCGCATGGAGGTGGCCTAGGTGTGGTGGCTGAAATCTCCCCACGAATAATCCTCTCCTCAACCCAACACCACTTCCATCGAGTCCTTATACACGATCCTAATCAAAAAGATGGTGGCAAATCTCTCAATAAACCTTTCCAAAATCGGCTCGATGCCGAAGCAGTCTCACAAAATGTTAGGTGATTGGGTTTTCCAATCCGATCCCCCTTATCCTGATGTATGCCGGCGATCCAAGCCTACCATCAACCTCGGCCTCGCACCCGGCCATGATCTTGCAGAGATCTATGCTCGTGGTCGTGTGGCCGGTCAATTCGGCAACCCTATACTCCGAGACCCCTTTCGCCAAGCACGCCCAGATCACTAGCTGATCTCCTAGATGCCTGTCGACCGGGGCCTCCGCCTCAAGCTGCCTCAACAGATCTTCAGCGGCCTCTCCCCCAATCCTCTCGGCGGGAACCCCCCTCTTCCCGAGATTATCCGATGCGACTAGGGCTCCGGACCTGAGTTCCGCCACCAAGATTATGCCGCATCCGGGGTCTAGGGAGCATAGCTTGTCTCCGGGTTGGAGGACCTGCCTCTCTATCACCACGTCATATCCCCTATCCGCTAGGATCTTCTCCGCGGACTTGGCCATCCTGTGGGCTATATGGGAGGGCAGCCTACAGCTATAGCTCAACCCCCTTACAATCTTAACCCCATCGAATCTCGTCAGCCTTATCGGGTTCAGACTCCTAACAGGCCTCGACCTCGCCCTGACAACCCCTCCACCCCGTGGATAAAATCCCCTTCTGAGCAACTGGACCTCGAACTCGCAGCCCATCCTCCGCAGAGTCGGCACCAAGACGTATTCAAAGTATTCGACTGGAGGGGCCATGGGGTTATTCGTCCCACCCCTAAGCTCGACCTCGACCGGGGACCTGCTGAAGGCCATGGCAGGCATGAGGCTTTGAAGCATCAGGGTTGTGCTCCCAGCGGTTCCGGCGTCGAATCTCATCCTACCACCGCTAAGCACCCTGGGCTTGAACACGATCTCACGAGAACCTATCGAGAGCCCTGAGACCGTTGCCGATGAGAGCGCCGCAACCGCCTTAACCCCGGTTAGGTGCTGGGGTCTTAGACCCGGATTGCTTCGCTTAGCCCTGATATTATAGACGCGGATCGGCTTCAGGAGAACCGCGGATAACGCCACCGCATTTCTCAGGATCTGCCCACCGCCTTCGCCCATCGAGCCATCGATCTCGATCAACAACTCATTAATGATTATCAAGAGCCATAATAAAGGATTTCATCTTAGGTATGTCATTCTCCGCGTCAGCCTAGAATCGCCCTCGCCTTATCCTTGACCTCCTCCACCTCCTTCCGATCAATCTCCAAGATCCCCATCAATCTATCTGTGTCGGTCTCGACTAGCTGCTTCAGGGTGACGATTCCCCTGTCTCCGAGCCTCTCGATTTGATCTCTTTTCAAGACCCTCAGCATGGTGGTCGGATAGAGCTTATATCTAGCTATCAGGTCTTCGAGGGCTAGGGCCCTAGGATACCTCCAACCCATATACCTTATCCCGACGCATCTCGCATATCTCTCAGCGTGTTGGGAGATCTTGGTATTACATGCGACCAGCGCGGCTGTGAAGGGATATCTATGTAATCCCAGCCTATAGCCCTCCATCAGGTCTCTCAACGTCGAGTGGACCGCCAAGATCACCTCTAATCCGGTGTATGTGTGCGGGTTTACATGATGTTTAACCTCGACCATCAAGACCTCATCACCCTTCATCGCGACTCCATCTATCTCATGCTCAACGCATCTCCCATCTAGGATCCTTGCGCTCTCAACCCTATATCCCAGCGATGATAGGGTGATCCCTATGAAGTATTCGAAGTCGGGCTTAGGCCTCATCATCGAGATCGCCTCCCTAAGGTCGTGGGCATGTTTATATTCGGGTCTGGTCTTCTTGACCTCCTCATAGATCGCTGAGAGGATCTCGCTCGATGGGATCCCGTCATAGGCCATCTTCGAGATCTTATCCGCGATCCTCTCGGCCTCGGCCCTCTCAACCCTGAGCTTCATACATGTTCGGACGATCTTCCTCCTATCAAACGGCTCAAGTCTCCCATCGGCCTTCCTAACCTTGATCCCGCGCATATGGGTAAGAGGCTCGGAGATGTTAAAAGCGATTACCCTTGAGCGGGTTCCCGATCCCCGCTATAAGGGCATGTTCTTTAGGGAGTATTCGTTAACTTATCCTTGCTGTGATGAGTCTTGGCTGGCGGATCGGTGATGAAGGTTAAAAGCTCTGAGCATACATTCCCTATCCGAGGATGATGGAGAGACCCGTGATCTCCCTCTTAACCGACTATGGCCTACGAGACCCATACGTCGCCGAAGTCAAGGCCGTAATCCTATCATATTGTAGGGATGCCGTGATAATAGATGTCAGCCACGAGGTCTCGGCTTTTAACGAGCTTGAGGCAGCATTCCTCCTAACAACCTATGTGAAGTATATGCCTGAGGGGACGATCCACGTCTGCATAGTAGATCCGGGGGTTGGGGCCGGCAGGAGGGGGATAGTTGTCGAGACCATGAGGGGCGACCTGTTCATAGGCCCCGACACGGGCTTCATGATACCCGCAGCCGAGCTATTGGGGATAAGGCACGTTTATGAGATCGACGAATCCAAGCTTCCCAGCAGGCCGTCGGAGACCTTTCATGGGAGGGATGTCTTCGCCCACGTCGCCGGGAGGCTCGCCGCCGGGGTTAAGGTCAGGGATATCGGGGCTGAGATAGATGATTATGCTAGGATGAGCTTGCCGGAGCCCGTTGTGGGCGAGAACTGGATAGATGCGACGATAATGCACGTCGATGGATTTGGAAACCTCATAACAAACCTTAGACCGGAACTCCTGTCGAATAGAATGAGATCCGATGAACTATTGATAGAGTTCAGGGATAGAATACTCAGATGCAAATTCGTGAAGGCCTATGGATTGGTCAAAGTCGGCGAACCTCTACTAACGGTTGGGGGGAGCGGATTCATAGAGCTCGCGGTCAACAGGGGGAGCGCCGCGGAAACCTTTAGGCTGAGCGCCGGCGACGTGATAAGGATAGGATCTCCAGAGGAAGGAGCGCGTCGACGAAATGAGCGGTAGAATCCGTTTGGACGCCGAAGCTGGTAGAATTTAAGGTAAAGATCCCGCCCTGAGAACGGTTGATGATATAGTTTATAAGTACGCTGAGCCGATCCTAGAAGCGGAGCATATGAGGTGGGAACATGGCTGCAGCACCCTCTGCTGGAGGAATTCCTGTAATAATCCTTAAGGAGGGGACGCAGAGGACTAGGGGGAGAGAGGCCCAGCTGAACAACATAATGGTCGCTAGGATCATCGCCGAGACCATGAGGTCGTCCCTAGGCCCCAGAGGGATGGATAAGATGCTCGTAGACAGCTTCGGAGACGTGACGATCACCAACGACGGAGCAACCATCCTGAAGGAGATGGATGTCGAGCATCCGGTCGCGAAGATGCTCGTCGAGGTCGCTAAGGCTCAGGATGCCGAGGTTGGGGATGGGACGACCACGGTCGTCGTCTTGGCCGGGGAGTTGTTGGCCAAGGCTGAGGAGCTTATAGAGAAGGAGGTTCATCCAACCTTAATAATTGAAGGATATAAGAAGGCCGCTAGAAAGGCGCTTGAGATCTATGATAAGATAGCGGTTCCGGTGTCCCCAACAGATAAGGAGGTTCTTAAGAAGATCGCTAAGACCTCCATGATCAGCAAGCTCGTCTCGGAGGAGGCCGACTACCTCTCAGAGATAGCGGTCGAAGCGGTCTTAAGGGTTGCCGAGAAGGTCAATAATCGATGGACGGTCGACCTAGATAATATCAAGATAGAGAAGAAGGAGGGTCAGTCGCTTAGAGATACAAAGCTGATAGATGGAATAGTCCTAGACAAAGAGGTAGTCCATAGAGGTATGCCGAAGATAGTTCACGACGCGAAGATCGCATTACTCGACGCTCCGCTTGAGATCGAGAAGACCGAGTTCGACGCGAAGCTCCACATCGAGAGCCCTGAGCAGATGAAGGCGTTCATGGAGCAGGAGGAGAATATGTTGAAGGAGATGGTTGAGAAGATAGCCGCCGCCGGAGCAAATGTAGTCCTATGCCAGAAGGGTATAGACGATATGGCCCAACACTTCCTCGCTAGGAAGGGAATCCTAGCCGTTAGGAGGATCAAGAAGTCTGATATCGATAAGATTGCGAGGGCCACTGGCGCGAGGATCATCACCAGGATAGAGGAGATCACTCCAAACGATCTCGGAAGGGCGAAGCTTGTCGAGGAGAGGAAGGTCGGAGAGGATAGAATGGTCTTCATAGAGCAGTGTGAGAACCCGAAGTCCATAACGATCTTGATCAGGGGCGGGACGAAGAGGCTCGTGGACGAGGCGGAGAGATCGATCAAAGACGCGTTGAATGTGATTAAAGACGTTGTAGTCGAGGGCAGGGTCGTGGCCGGAGGCGGGGCCCCGGAGATGGAGATAGCACTCGGATTAAGAGATTACGCGAAGACCCTTGCCGGGAAGGAGCAGCTCGCGGTTGAGAAGTTCGCCGAGGCGTTGGAGATCGTTCCGGCTCAGCTCGCCGAGAACGCCGGCCTAGACCCGATCGAGATGACGGTCGCTCTAAGAGCCGAGCATAAGGAGGGGAAGAAGTGGATGGGGATCAATGTATTCGACAGAAAGGTGGATGACATGTATAAGCTCGACGTCTTAGAGCCAGTCCTAGTGAAGAAGCAGGTGATTAAGTCGGCGGTCGAGGCCGCCTCGATGATCCTAAAGATAGATGACGTGATAGCGGCTTCAAAGATCGAGGAGAAGGAGAAAGAGAAGGAAGCCGGGAAGGAAGAATCAGTTGGAGAGGAAGAGTGAGGAGGAAGACCCCTATCGGCAACCCCTAACACGCTACGAGCGAGCGAGGATAATCGGGGGTAGGGCGCTTCAGCTCGCCCTCGGAGCATTCCCGCTGGTTGAGGTGAGACCCGGAGATACACCTATCGACATTGCTGAGAGGGAGCTTGAGGCGGGAGTCCTCCCGATAATCATCAGAAGGAGGAGGCCTGATGGGAGCTATATCGATGTCCCATTAAAGGATCTGATGGAGAAGTTGGAGCAGAGGGTCTGATGGAAGGGGAAGAATTGTCGTGGTTTTTGGCGTTTATAATTCTGGCCTTAATAACGACCGTATTGACGATCTACCAATATTTCTTTTCCCCAATCTTAAACCAGCTATTTCTGCTATTCATCTTCCAGATCCCGACCATACTGGCGTTAATAGCCTGGCTTATCACCAGACTTAAAGCTTATGGAAAACGTAATATGCGGTAAGCTTTAGCGTATATCTCCAGAATTTTCGAGAAGGGAATGGATTAATTTAACCCGGTGGCTAACTTATCGGATGTATAGGGCAGGTCTGAGAGAGCTCCGGCTCATCTACTCGACAAGACCCAAATGGTATTTTAAGATGGCCGAGAATGCGCTGATAAAGATCACAAAATCATACATCGAGTTATTTGGGGTCGAGAAGTTCATGATAGGATTCTCCTCCCCCATCTTCTTCGACGCTCTTGCCGCGTCCGCATATCTAGATGAGCTTGGAGGGGGCGCGACGACGGTTATAGCCGCCATATTGAAGAACTTCATCAGACCCGAGATGGGGTTGGCGGTTATAGGCGGTAAGAGACCTAAGGGATATAGGGTTCCCGAGGAGCTTGACAGGGTTGCTGAGATACTCAACTTCGACGAGGATCTCGTGAATAGGTTGAAATATGCGAGCAGGATGGTTGCGAAGGTTGATAGCGCGGCGATTCAAGACGGGTTCCAGCTATATCTACATGTGATGCTTGTCTCGACGGATGGGGAGTGGGTTATAGTCCAGCAGGGAATAAAGCCCATGACGAACCTGGTGAGGAGATACCACTGGATCTCGAAGGGGTTGAGGAGCTTCGTCGAGGAGCCTCACAGCGGGATAGTCTCGACATCGAGGGAGGAATTTGTCTTAGATATGACCGATGAGGATAGTAGAGATGCGCGGAGAACTTGCGTCGAAGCAGTTAACCACGACCTAAGCTCCCTTAGAAAATTTTACAGGAGACCGCCGAGGGGCCAGCTAACCCTAACCGATCTAGACGGACAAGAATCCTCCCGACATGTAATCGAGATACCGAAGATTAAGTGGTCAACGATAGTTATGGCGAATAGGCGGTCGCCGAGGGACTTCGAGGAGCTGTTGGCCTTAAGGGGCATTGGGCCGGCCACCATAAGATTCTTGGCCGCCGCATGCATGGAGCTGTATCAGGTGTATCCCAGTTTAAGCGATCCGGCGATGCTATTCGAGGAGCTTCCAAATCATGCCGATGAGGATAGATGGATCTATGAGCTCATCGAGGCCATTCGAGAATCCGATCTAACCCTCACGGAGAAGAGGAAGTCTTTGAGCAGGATCTCCGGGATCTTCTCGACCATAACCTGTTCTTGAT
>NJEK01000068.1 GCA_002255105.1 Candidatus Wolframiiraptor sp. EX4484-121 | reverse complement strand
TCCTGAACGATGTTATTGTAGGTATATCTATGCCGCGCGATTTCATCCTCAATACCCCTAATAGATTCCATGAGTTTGGAAACGGTCTCGGAGGTCTTCAATTCCGGATAGCTTTCCGCTACGGCCATTATGCCCCTGAGGATACTCCTCGACTCGCGGTCGACATCGCTCAAGTCGCCTGCAGACTCCCTAGAGACCGCCGCCCTCAGGCTCGTTATCTTCTCAAAAGTTTCTCTCTCGAATTCGGCGTAGCTCTTAACCGCGCCGAGAAGCTGCTCTATCATGTCAAGCCTCTTCTTTAAGGCCACCCTCACCTGGCCGAGCGTGGCGGAGGCCGAGTTCCTGAGCCTGTACAGCCTATTATACACGGATATGAAGTATATGAGGAGAGCGACAACTACGGCCGAGATAACCGCTATCAAGATTAATGCTATAACCATGCCCGCCTCTTATCCGGGGGTTGGGATATAAACATTTTCCCTCCCGGTGATTGTTTGAAAGGCGTCAACTGAAGAGATCGAGCTTGCATCCTCTCGCCGAAAGATGGCGGAGATGAGGTTTCATAACAATCAGGACCAAGGCGGTTGAAGCCCTAAGGAAACGGAATAACCCTGGCTCTCGCTAACGATCAGCTGAACGAGCCTCGGAGATGCTGCCCGGGCTCTGGAATTGAAGGTCGGCTTTATGCCCCCGGCTCGATAGCCCTTTTACCAAGCCGAAGCCCCCCGCACTAAATTTTATTAGCAGGGATCCAGCCGCAGAGATATAGAGCAGAGAACCGCGGGGGTAGCCAAGCCTGGTCAAAGGCGCAGGGCTTAGGACCCTGTCCCGTAGGGGTTCGTGGGTTCAAATCCCACCCCCCGCACCACCTCTAAGATGACGCGGACTAGGGCGCTTTTTCATGAACTACGCGAGCAGGAGGCGGGTGGATAGAAACACGGTATTCGATATCGTCGTTAAGCATTCGCCTAAGCTTGGCTTGAGGATCAGCTCTCACGATTTGAGGTACCGGTTTACGACCCGGCTTAGGAGAAATCTTCCTTACGATTATCCTAATGAGTTCAAATATTTTTCATATTCAAAACAATGGAGCCTTCGTCGTATCTCTCTAGCTTGAACTCGCAGTATGGTTCTCCCATGGCCGCGCATTTGGTCTCCTTGCATGTCAGCTCTACTCCTAGGAGCTCGCGAAAGACCCCGACTAGGAATCCGCATAGGAAGTGGCAGACGGGCTTCTCGGATCTCCCGTATTCTTCGGCTATGAATGAGCCGCTGATCCTCACGACCCCGCCCTTCTCGGGCTCCACCTCGGCCTTCTCGAGCTTGAACCATCCGCATCCATCGGAGCTGTAAAACTCGGCCCACCTGCGCATGAAGTCTTTCTCTCCCCACTCCCTTAGCAGGACCTTGGTCGAGCTCCTCCCAGCCTTAATTCCGGCCTCGTATAGAAGTGCTTCGACCTCTTCTCTGAGGGTTAGCTCCATGCTCTTCTGGAGGTCGACGAAGGTTCCGGCGCGCATCACGATGACCCTAACGCCTAGCTGCTCTAGGATCGGCGCCTCCCTCCTCCTAAACTCGTGGCTCTTGGCCACTCCCTTCCCCCTTCCAGCTACTTACCTCCCTCCTTCTTTAATTCTTAACTGCTTTAGCCTCGATTGGAATTCTTGGAGATCTAGGAGCCCATCCTCCACGAGCCTCGGAAGCACCCTAGACACGCTTCCCGGATTCTTCCCGAGAAGCCTCGCCACCTCCCTAAGGTTCATAAGCCTATCAGGATTCTCGAGGAAGAGGTCTAGCACCAGGAGCCTTATCGATGGGCCGAAGAGCTCGTTCAGCACTCCCAATCAATAATGAGCGCCTCTACGGCAATATAAACGTAACGTTCGTTACGGATATTATCACAAATGTTGTTTTTTAGAAACATTCATATAGTCCACGCAACGCAAGGTAGGCGGGGAGTTGAGGCGGATGAGGCAGCTGTTGAGGGATGTTCTGACCGTGGCCCTGGCGGCATCGGCGGTGGCGCTCATGGCCGTATCCATAGCCCTAATGGCCTGGTGGCTCTCGTCGCTGAGCGTGGTGTTCGGCGCCTATCTGACTGCTCCGCGCGATATGGTGGAGCCCCCTCCGAGGATCTCGGAGAGGCCGAGGAGGTGGGGTGGAGTTGGCTAGGGGTGGCGGGGCTCTAACCCTGATCGCCTTGGCCGTGGCCGGGGTCCTTCTGGTCGCCGCCGTCTTCTTGGGCCTCGTGGAGGCGAGGGTGGGGTGGAGCGGCTCAACTCTCCCAAACCGCATCCACTACACCTATCTCCTCTTCACGGGCTCCGAGTCGTCCCTCTTCACGGTGGAGGCCGGCAAGACCTTAGTCCTGAGCTACGATGTCGAGGTCGAGGGG
Source organism: Candidatus Wolframiiraptor sp. EX4484-121 (assembly GCA_002255105.1). The sequence continues at coordinate 6,014 of NJEK01000068.1, read as the reverse complement.
GGAAGCCTCACGATTAAGGTGAGGAGAGGAGTCGAGCAGACGATCTGGGAGCGGAGCTTCCACGAGAGCTCTTCAGGGTCTGCGGAGATTGGGCTGGAGGAGGCGGGAGCCTACTTCGTGGTGGTTAAGGGTGAGGCGGCTAGAGGGGGATTCGACGTGAGGTGGGAGGTTAGATGATGAACTACGCCGTTATTCTGGACTCGGTCTCGAAGAGGTTCGGCGAGGTCTGGGCCGTCAGGGAGCTGAGCCTGAGGGTAAGACCTGGGATCGTCTACGGATTGCTGGGGCCGAATGGCTCCGGGAAGTCGACGACCATGAAGATGATACTAGGGGTGCTTAGGCCTGACTCGGGGAGAATCCTCGTCAACGGCCTAGATGTCTCGGAGAATCCCGTTGAGGCCAGGAGGATTATGGGCTATGTTCCCGAGAGCCCCAGCCTCTACGAGTATCTGACCGGGATAGAGTACCTAGACTTTGTTGGCGAGGCATACGGAGTGCCCCCCGAGGAGAGGAAGGAGAGGATAGAGGAGTTTCTGAGAGCGTTCGAGCTTAAGGGGAGGGAGGGGGAGATGATAAACGGGTACTCGAGGGGGATGAAGCAGAAGCTAGCCCTAATAGCCGCCCTCATGCACAGACCCAAGATACTGATACTCGATGAGCCGCTGAGCGGCCTCGACCCGAAGTCGGCGAGGATAGTAAAGGACCTTCTCAATAAGCTGAAGGAGGAGGGGGTTGCCGTGATCCTGAGCACCCACATCTTGGAGATAGCGGACGCCCTCTGCGATGAGATGGCGATAATGTATGGGGGGAGGAAGCTGGCCGAGGGGAGGCCGAGGGAGCTGAGGGAGATGGCGGGGATGCCGGGCTCAACCCTCGAGGAGGTCTTCCTAAAGCTGACCGGAACGGAGGATCTCAAGGAGGTAATAGAGGAGCTTGTGAGATGAACCCGAGGCTCGTCCTCAAGCTAGCGGCGGTCCTCAGCCTCTCATCCCTTAGAGCTAGGAGGGGGAGCGCGGCGAATAAGTGGAGTAGCCTAAAGCTGATAATGGCCTCGGGTCTAGCGGGCTTCCTCGCGTCGGCCGCCATAGCGTATCATCTATGTTTCATGATCTCTGCGGAGTTTAATCTGAGCCAGCCCCTCTTCCAATTCTTATCATTTCTCCCCCTCCTCTCAATCACGGCCGTTCTATTCTATGGGATAATGTTCGAGCTGGGAAGGGATCCATCTCTCTCATCGATTCATGCGGTTAATTGGCTTCCGATAACGCCCGCTGAGTACGTGGCCTCTTCCACGCTCTCGACGATCTTCTTCACCCTCCCTCTCCTCTCGATCCTTTGGGGAGGTCTCCTAGGACTCTCGGCGGCCATGGGGCTCATCCAGCTCTGGGCCTTCTCAGCCGCTCTATCGATCCTCGGGATGATGATCGGAGGTTCCATGACGGAGGTTCTCAAAGCCTTGATCAGCGGGCTCTCTTCAAGCATGTATAGGAGGGGGGGTAGGATGGCGATAGCCCTCAGGGTTGCCTCGACGACAGCCCTCATAATACTCTTCATGCTCGCCATGAACGTGAACGTCCTCCTCAGAGTCCTAAGCTGGCTCACAGGAACCGTGGAGGCGATGTGGGCTCTTCCACCCTTCTGGCCGTCCCTAGCCGTAATCAAATTCGTTCAGGCAGATCTCGTGTCCTCCGCCGCCTTCTCAGCCCTAAGCATAGGATTCTTCGCCGCCACGCTCAAGCTCGGCATAAGCACGAGGGAGAGGTACTGGGCGCCCTCAGAGCCGTCCATAAGGCTGAGTTCTGGCGAGTATATCCCGAAGTTTGGGCTTCTCAGGAGGCTCGGCCTCAGCCCTGCCGAATCGGCGATAGCTAAAAAGGATCTGAGAACCTTCTTCAGGAGGAGGGGGACCGCGAGCCTCATAGTCATCCCAACAATGTTCATCGTGATACCTCTGATCTCCGGCCCAGATCCCGAGAAGATATTCGTGATAGGTCAGCCGATCGCGGGCATCCTATTGTTCGCCATGATGCTCTCATCCACCTCTATAGGACGTGAGGGAAGCGGCATCCTAAACCTCCTAATAACTCCGATAAAGGCATCCGAGATCATGAGAGGGAAGCTGGCCTCAACCCTAATACTGTCCGCCCCGCCCCTAGCACTACTCCTAGCAGCCATGAGCCTCGCGCTGAGCCTCAGACCCGAAGCAATAATCGCATTAACCATAGGAAGCTACATCGCCCTACTAGAATCAAGTATTATAGGGCTTATATTCGGGGTGCGCTATCCGGACTTCACCACGATCCCGCGGGCCAGGTTCATAACCCAGAAAGGAATGCTCCTATGCATGGCCGCCACATCCGCCGCGATAGCCGCAACCCTAACGCCGCTGATGACATACAAATTGTTTAACCCACAACTCCTAGACCTCCACACCGCAACCGCCATAGCGACAACTATAGGAGCCGCGATCAGCATAGCCGCCTATAAAGCGGCATCGAGAAGCATCTCCCAACTACACTTCATAAGAGGGGCTCCCATATGAACGCCATAGAAGAGGGAGAGTCTAGATGAGGATGGAGCTTAAGTTGACTCCGATGGCGCTCTTATTCATGATTATCTGCATGCTCCTAGGCTTCACGATAGCTCTCCGCCCCGACTATTCTGGTTTCCGTCCTAGATCCATTAGCGATAGTCTTGGAGTTTGTAGCGGTCATAATGATCTTCGTGGAGGCGAGGAAGATGGGCGGCGCTCATAGAAAGCTTACCTCGCTCTCCCTATGCTTCCTAGTGGCTTGGCTGGTTCTGAATTTCGGCGTCTTCATCCCCGCCTCCTTTGTAGGGCTGGCTTCCGGCTCCCTGAGCTTGGTGAGAGTAGCCTTGGCCGTGAAGTCGTCGGCGGCAATCCTACAATACATTATACCCCTCACCCTAATCTACGGCCTAGCATCTCTAAGGGAGAAGAAACTCCTCCTCCCCGCAGCCGCCTTGACGACAGCCGGAAACTTCCTATTAACCCTCCTCCCAATATGGTCTGTTAAGCTCACGCTCACAAGGCTGGCTGGAATGATGCTGGTTTACAGGCCGGTGGTCGAGGTAAACTATCTCTCACAGCCGTACCTAACCTTACTGCTCATGGGATACGTCGGAGGAATACTATACATGACGGCGTACATCTCAGCCTATCTTAGGTTACGGAGAAGCCTTATAAGCCCTAAGAAAGAGTAGGCCGATACGGAGATCAAAATTCTCTTACACGCCTTCGGAATATGGGCTATTCTCCTAGTCCTAGCGATCATAAATGCCGTTGTTAGAGAGGTCGTCTACGCTCCGAGGCTTGGCGAGGATCTCGGACACGTGATCAGCTCCATCATAGCGATAGTCTACATCTTAATCATAACATACTGGTTCACAGACGTCATAAAGGCGGATGTACTAGGAATAGATTTGATCTTGATAGGAGCGTTCTGGGCGATTCTAACCATAGGCTTTGAATTCGGCTTCGGCCACTATGTTATGGGCCGCCCATGGGATTATCTGCTCGCTGACTATAACATCCTTAAGGGAAGGCTATGGAGCCTAGTCCTACTAACGATGCTTATAGCACCCTCGCTCTGGGGATTCATGCTAAAGAGATAAAACCTGCCATAATCCCAACCTCGGCACCGACTTCCCTCGCTTTTCCGCCCCTCTCTTTCATGCACGTTCTTGACTATTCGACGAGCTGGCAGAGAGAGGCCATAGCTTACTTCTTCCTAGATTTGGAATACCAGTTAATGAAAATTATCCAATACAGGAATAGCAACGCGATAATGCTGATCCAATACGGTTTCTCGAAGACGGGCTTCGGCAGCGTACTGAGATATGCTATCACGCTTATTGTTACTATCGCTGAAAGCGCGCAAACGACGATCTTCCGCAGCTTATCGCCCTCTACCACGGCATTTTCACGCAACTTATGTCTAGAAGAACGTTAAAAAATTCTACTATGTTACGCTAAGGTATATCCAAATGCGTGGAAGTGATAGGTATACGTGAAAATCCTCTCTTCTAACTCCTTCAGGGTTAATTTTCCATCTTCTAATAAGACGGGGAGAATGAGCTTTCGAGATTCTCCTCTTCTCACCTTCCCGTCTCCTTTATTCAGATTTTCTTTCACGCATGCTCTTGGCGATCCCGGCCAGTAGGTTTATTCTCGGGGCCCTCCTCATATAATCTCTGTATGCTTCGCCGAATTTCTCGACATTCATCTTCTCTTCCTCCACAATTTCGATGCATAATAGAGAAAGTAACGCCGACCCCGTGGCTACGCTGATGGAATGCTGCGCCATGAAGACCAACGATACTATTATCAGCATATGGCCTAAGAACTCCGGATGCCTCACATAAGCGTATAGCCCGCTCTGAGCGAAGGCCTCCCCCATCCTATAGGATCTTCTCCGCGTTCGACTCGAACTTATCAGGATGACTAAACCGCAGACAAAGATTATCCAGCCAGCATATGATAATGCGGCTAGATTTGCGGAGTTGTAGAAGATGATCGAGGACGCGATTAACGATATGTACAACGCGATGTAAAGCGCGTGGCCGATTAGATGAAGGACTTCCTCGCCTCCCAAATGATCCGATCCCAGACCTTTAGGAGCTTGATAATTATTATCTCTTCGGGCGAGCGCCTCTAATAAAGGGTTAGATACGTCCAACGCCGGGCTCCCTGCAGCTTACCTTAAAGCCTTACCGGTAAATCCTGTTGGTAATCCCGCCGCCGCACATATTTCGTCCGGTTACGTTTGCAGCTGGAGGTAGATGGGGTAATGCTTGCGAAGGAGGGTCTGAGAGACCGGTAATCGGTATAGATTATATATGCTGGAGGATTTAGTTATCTCCATGAGCTCTTTGGCGGGGTCCACCTCCTACATCTCGATAGATGGGTTGAGGATAAATCTCTACGACTCTGCTGGGGAGCGAAGCTATGAGGATGAGAGGTCGCTCATATTCCTCCACGGGATGCCCGGTCAGATAAGCAACTGGAAGTATCAGATCAAGTATTTCGAGGAGAGGTATAGGGTTATAGCTTACGATCAGAGGGGGTTCGGGAAATCGGATAAGCCCAAGAGTGTTAGGCTTCAAGACTATCTCGATGATCTAGATAGGATAATGGCGAGAACGGGGGTCAAGCCTGAGAACGCTGTGATCATAGGCCATAGCTTCGGGGGGATGATAGCTCAGGCATATGCGAGAGAGAAAGCCATTAGGGGATTAATCTTGGTGGGGTCGCTGACGAAGATCAAGCCTGACATAATCGATAAGATAACCTGGTATCTACCATCCGTCTTCTGGAGAAGATTATTCTTCCACGAGAACCCGCTCACGAGAAGAGTCTATAGGGATATGTTCTTCAGCCCCTCAACTCCAGCCGAGGTCTTCGAGGAATTCCTCAGAGATAATAAGGAGTATCTTGAATCCCTTCCGGCCCACGCCTTCAGGTATGGGAAGTACTTCACGGACTACGATGCATCTAAGTGGCTTCACGAGGTGAGGGCTCCGACCCTGATCGTGGTGGGGAGAGACGATAAGGTCACCCCGCCGAGCGAGAGCGAGAAGATAAGCCGCCTAATCCCGAACTCCAAGCTCATCGTAGTCGAGAACGCCGGCCACCTAATCCTATACGAGAGACACGAGGAACTGAATAGGTTGATCGAGGAATTCGTGCAGAAGCTTTAAGGGATAATGTAGTACAAGCGCGTTACAAGATGGCCAGAGTAGTAAAATATCCAAGACAAATAACCGTACGGTTTATCGAGGATCAATATAAATGGCTTAAGTCTCAGGCCAGAAAAAGAAAGGTGAATAAGAGCGATATCATTCGAGAGCTAATCGATAGAGCTATTAATGAGAAAATGATCTAGGAGCTTCTAAGAATGTGAAAAACCGGTAAAACTTAAAAACCTCAAAAACCTAAAAATTTTGAGAGTCAATGACCAAGAAAGGTGAGGCTAAGAAAAGTAAGGACATCT
>NJEK01000015.1 GCA_002255105.1 Candidatus Wolframiiraptor sp. EX4484-121 | reverse complement strand
GACTTTGCCACGTCCCTGATTAAGGCATCTATCCTCCCACTCCTCGCGAGCTTAATATCCTCCAGGCTAGGCCTCTCCCCAGCGAATTTAACGGTTAATCCCCTCGATGAGGCGAGCTCCCTTATCCTCTTAACCTCTTCAAGCCCCTTAAACCCTACATCCCTCCCCTTAGATGCTTGGGCCTGGAGCTCATCGATCACCGCGGTGGGCGATCACCGCGGTGGGGATCACTATCTCACGTCCCTCTATCTCTCCGGCTTTAAGCATCCTAACGTCATCGATATCATAAATCCTCTGAAGCCTCAACTTAACCAAGGTATCTGAAGATAGGTTGATGGTTGCTGAACCGCTAAACTTCCCAGATACCGCCTCCAATCTATATACTCCTGCAGGTAAAAGATATGAGCAGCTCCCATTCTCTATCTTCATCCACCTCCCATTTACTCTAAGCCTACCGCTTCTCAATACTTCTCCGGATTGATCGACCAGCATCACGCTCAACTTATGTAATCTCAAGGGAATCTCAACCATCTTACCTTCCTCGAGGCTGAGGCCGAAGACTTTGGCCTTAAATCCGTTCACGAAGACATCTATCGTTCCGAGAATTGGATGTGATGTGGTTTGAATGGGTTCAACATCCCTTAGAAGTATATATGACGTATCGCCTAAGGTTTTGGATGGGAGGTTCTCGATTCGGACGGTCAGATTGTTGAGGCTTCCATGATCCGGGTCATAGAACCTTAAGATCGAGATCGGGGGCCTCAACTCAACCACCTTGACATCACCATTGCTGAGCAATAGGACGTTTAAAGACGTGTTCGATATCTTCGTTAATGGGATCTCCTCAGACCTGCTCACGGCTTCGCCCATGAAGTCCTTGAATTTCCCGTCGAGCACATATATCGGTTCAGTAAGGCTATTTCCTCGACCAAGCCTTAACCTTAGAAGTGCCTCGCCAATCCTGAGGGGAAGTAGCCCTCCAGCGCCTACTGAGTGGAGTTTTGGTAGAGTTAGAGAGGCCATTCCCTCTCTAACCTTCACCAAGAGTCTCCCAACGAGGGATTCGGACTCAAACTTATACGGCACCCCCTCTGCCGCTCCCCGGTAAACGAATCTTTTAGGGGCGAGTATGTCGCCCGCATATTCCCCATTTGGGATCGATCTATTCACCCGAATACTGTTGTTTACTCCAGCTATCACCAGGATCCTCTTAGAGCTTGATGGTCTGAGAAAGACAGCTCTAGAACTATTGAATAGTCTGGCAAGCAGCTTCTCCCCGGAGAACTCGTATCTTATTAGAGGCATCTCGTGATCCGGATCTCTTAAGAGTATGTGGAGTTCTCCAAGCTTTGTCTTAAGTATCCATCTACCGGTTTGGGTTCGGTCATCAAACGTCTTCAGAAGCTTGGGACTCGCTCCAATGACCTCTACGAGCTCATCACCCCTAGGCGAGATCAGGGTTGCTTGAGAGCTCCCTCCAAGAGATACCGCCCAAAGACTTTCACCCACTTGGAACTCCAGCAATCCCCCGTCTAGGAATGGTAGGAAGCTGAAGCTCGAATACCCTACCATTAAGCGGTCTCCAACCGCCGGTGGATAGGTTGTTAGGAGGAGCGCCGTATAGATCGCGATCGCCCTCAAAATCAATGCTCAATCACCCTGAGATAGATCGTTAAAGAGATCGTGGTTATGAGGGCTAAGATGAGGCTTGAGATCCAGGCGAGCGTCGGGGAGATTTTCGAGATGATCGTTAGGCCGAGAATCGGGATCGCCGATAGTGGCAGGGCTAGGAGGGATTTATGATCGGATAATATCGTGCTCATATACGGCTTTGGAGGTTTAAAGATGTGATAAAGGAGTGCCGCAATAGAGGGGGTCGTCAAGATCGAGAATATGGGATCCGCCGACACCGCCCCATGAAGATCTCTAAGCCCATGGAGAATGCCTCGAATGAACATATCGGAGGTGATCGGCTTCTCGGCGGACGCTAAAAACCTCATGTTAAGCATCATGGATATGAGATATAGGATTAGATAGGTGTGTGGAGGGGTTTCCTTGAATGCCGTTAACATCATGACGATCGTCAAGGAGATTATGTATCCGGTAGCCAACCCCACCATGGGCTGTGGATCATTTAGGAGGAATAGGGCGAATGAAAATGCGGTGGGTATATAGAGGAAGACGATCGTTATCTCGGTCATGTATTTCGTCAAGGTCATCAGGATCAGGCCGAGGAATCCTATGAGTAGGAATGGATTTAGCGGCTTGATGACGGTGATCACCTTTATGGACGAGTAGATCGATGGAAGGCATATCAAGGCTAACAAGACCTTCTCCCAAGCATCCGCCATCAGATCATCCTCCTATAAGATAATAGTCTCCTGAAGGTTTCTTGAAGTCCGTCGAGATCTGTGATGGAGTATTTGATCCTAATCTTATCCGCCTCCGATCTAAGTCTCCTATCCTCGATCTCAATTATCTTTAATGCATGTTCTCGATCATAGTATTTCATCAATTCTCTTCCAAGATTCAAGGCTATGGCTCTTAGATCGGCTCGCTTAGATTCCATCAGCCATCTAATCGACTCGATCTCGTCGGAGTCTATGAGCCTCGTTAGATATATCATGAACAAGGATGCCGGAACCTCTTCAACCTCGATCAATCTTAAGCCGAATAGTCCATGACCCAATAGGGCGCTGACGAAATTTCTTAAGCCAAGATACTTTATCAGCCATATCCTCGATCCCTCCCTAATATGCGATAGCGTTATTCGGAGCGCTTGTTGGAGTACTTCGGCCTCAACCGATCTCCCATCCGGCAGCTCTAGGTCGAGCCCGCTTCCTATACATATCGCTATATCGGCCCTCCTAAGCTTATCGAATTCCTTGACATATAATTCGTCGTCCTCGGATCTCGCAACCCTCCTCCAATCGATCTTCCTCGCATGGAGTTCTCGGGTTGCTGGGACGCTTATCCTGTACTCATACTCCAAACCCGTAAATGGGTTTCTCGATAATCCAGGAGATGGATGCTTGGATCTGGAGGGAGTTGTTGGTTGAATGATGAGCTTACTCGATCTTAGGAAGAGTATTGGGATCTTCGGATGGATCTCAAACTCCCTCACAAGTATTCCCAGCCTATCGAAGATCGCTACCTTTAGAGGCCCTACAAATCTCATTCCAACATCATCCGATCTAACCGTAAACTCTATGGATGCCTCATCCCCACCCGAGAGAACTCCAATCCACTTATTCGATCCATCGACGATGTTCAGGTCGCCTGAATCGATCTTGATCTCCATGGGGATTCTCTCTCCCCTCCTTAAGGTTATGATCCCCCTAACCCTTACATCGTGGCCGGCGATCGCGGGATTGGGGTTTGCGACTATCACCGAGGCTAGGTCGTCCCTCGAGATACCCCTCAACTCCTTCGAGGCCAGCAAGACGTATAATGTTGTGAAGATCATTATGTAAAGCGTTGTGATGATTATCGGCTTGAGATTGAGAATCAGGGAGAGGGCGAAAAATATCACTGAAACTTGATAAATATACGCGATCCTGCTGTTGAGCATCACCTCGGGGCCGGCACCTCCTGAAGTACCTCGTCGAGAACCCTCATGACCTCGTCCTTCGCCTCAAGCGGATTCATGCTTCCTCCCTTCAAGATTATCCTATGGTTGAAGACCAGCTTTAACACGGATTTAACGTGATCCGGAATTACGTAGTCTTTACCATTTATTGCAGCCTCAGCCCTCGATGCGTAGAGGAGCGCAACCTCGCCTCTAGGGCTAACCCCGAGAGCTATCTTCTCATGTCTCCTGGTCGCCTCAGCAAGTCTAACAATATATTCTATGATTGAGTGATCCACCTTAACCTTCGATGCGATCTCTATTGCGTTGAGGACTTCTTGGGGGGAGGCGACCGGATCTATATCTATGTTCTCGCCGTGGATTAGCTTCTTCGAGAGCATCTCCAGCTCCGTCTCCTTATTCGGATATCCTATCACGATCCTGATCAAGAATCTATCTATCTCGGCCTCAGGCAGATAGTATGTTCCCTCGAACTCGATCGGGTTTTGCGTCGCTATTATCAAGAACGGTCTCGGAAGAGGATACTTAACCCCCTCGACCGTGACCTGCCTCTCCTGCATGGCCTCTAAGAGAGCTGATTGAGATCTCGGTGAGGCCCTATTAATCTCATCGGCGAGAACTATATTCGCGAAGATGGGCCCCTTCCTAAACTCAAATCTCCCAGTAGCTCTATTATAGATTTGAGAACCTATTATATCGCTTGGTAGTATATCTGCGGTGAACTGTATCCTCTTAAACTCTAATCCGAGAGCCGCTGAAAATGCCCTTGCCAGATAGGTTTTAGCTATGCCCGGAGGCCCCTCGATGAGGACGTGCCCCTCAGATAATAATGCTATTAGGAGTGCGTGGATGGCATCATCCATCCCAGCTATCACTTGATGGACGGCCTCAGTCAATCTCTTTACGAGGTCCACTATCCTCACTTCAACCTCCTCCTCAACTTATCGAACTCATACATTACCAGGTCACCCCTTCTAGGCTTCCTACCTCTCAGAGCCGTTTCCTCGCCAGGTGGGTAGGTGGGTATTAGAAATGCTATGGCTGAGAGGATGGCTAGGATGAGGATTAAGAGGAGCATTCCGTTCACCGCGATTCACCCATAATAGTCCAATACATCTTCTCAAGCTCTATAATCCGCTTTCTAAAGCCCTCGACCTCTCTCTCACTGGGATTTATCCCGCCGAATCTTATCGGCTCATAGATCTTATAGAGCTCGATAAGCCTCCTCCGCATCGCTTCGGGAAGCCTCGCCCCAATCTTGGCGAGCGCCTCCAATGATGTCAAACTTTCGGGGAGATCCAATTGGATAAGCTGGTCGAGGTCGTCGAGTATTTTCTTAAATGTCTCGGTCACCGCCTGAGCTTCACCATCCTCGCGGAGCAATTGATCGAACATAACACTCCATCGAATAGACTTTTTTGCTTCAATCTCCCAGCGAGCCCTTCTCCCTCTTACATACCTGACAAGCCTTATTAAGAGAAGGATTATGGCTGCTGCAAGCGCCGTGTCTATCAGAATGATCAGATATCTGTCGATCTGAGCGATGGAGTTCATGACGCTCTCTCCTCTAGGACTATTCTCTCGACCGGCAGATAGGTCATGCTCGGGATCGCGTATGTCGTTGGATCGTTGAGTTCAAGCATCTCGTTCAGAGAGACGCCTCCCTCATAAACCTCCGAATACCTCATCCTAAACATCTCATATGGATTACTCGTCCGGTTCATGGATATTGGAGAGACCATATCCTCCCTGAATAACCTCGGCCTAAACCAGATATCATAATATGATACGAGCATGTATCCAACATAGTACTTCCCGAACCTGGGTAAATTAAACTTCATCATTAAATGCGTCTTGAGCTTGAAAGGCTTCCTCTCAACCCTAATGTCCACGGGCTTCAATCTATAGAGAAAGATCTTCACGGTGTAGGTCTTATTCCTCTCGGCTTTGATCTCGGTCTTCCAAAAGTCCGATCGCTTAAGATACTTGGGATTCTCGGCGACCATAAGCGTTACATTTCCCTTCGGGGCCCTCAGAATCACGGTTCCATCGCTTCCGGTAAAGCCGTAGTTTTGAGGTATCCTTAGGTGTCCGGCGGATATTACCGGATAATTCCCTATTACAACGAGTGCCCCCTTTAAGGGCTTGAGCCGATGATCTGTCTCGTTTCCCATAAAGCTGCTCGAGATCCCCATATCGGCTCTAAGAACCCTCACCCTGATATAGATGAGATCCGGCTCCCTACTTACGGCGAGAACCTTGCCGATACTCAGGACATTCCCGAGGCTTTCGGGGATTCCTCCAACCTCGGGGGAGAAGTATAGGAAGGCTAGAAGGAGTAAAATTATCCAGATTGCGATAAATGCCCATCTTTCCCCAACCATACTTCTAGTAAACCCTAGGCTCGATCATTATTAGGTTTTTATGAGGCTGGAAAAGGCTCCATCCTCCCTCCTACTCTATAAATTTCCTAAGAGCATCCGGGAGATCCCTAATGTCTTTGATTAGGATCTCGGGCTGATAGTTTAGAATGCGGCTTATCGGATCTGCTCCACCCGAAACCGCTATGCTGGGAACTCCGACCCTATGAGCCGCCAGCACGTCGTGGCCTGTATCTCCAACATAGACCGCCTCGGAGGGCCTTATCCCCAATCTTCTAACAGTCTCCTCTATGAGCGTGCCGTCCGGTTTCATCCTATTGACGTCATTCCTGGTGACTATTATATCGAAGAAGTGTTTGATCGAGGTGTTCTCTAAGGCTAGGTTAACCCCCAGCCTTCCATTGTTCGAGGCGACCGCCAACTTGAATCCCATCGCCCTGAGCTCCGTCAAGACATCCTTCACCCCCTCTTTAAGCTCGGCTGCCTCGGCTGCCTCAAGCTCATATGGGATATAGACCTCATCCACGAGTCTCATTAGACGGCTTCTCGAGAGCCCATAGTTCTTAACTATCCTTGAAACGATCTCTTCGGTTGGAATCCTCACATCGATCTGGTCGGAGTCGATGCCCATCTCTCTCAATCTCTTAATTAGTTCGATCTTTGCCTCCCTAACCCTCAATTTCATGCGGAGGAGGGTTCCATCGAGGTCGAATATCACGGCTTTAATCATCCCCTTCACCTCTCCAACCTTAAATTAATAACAATTAGACTGGATTTAGAACTTAAATTTACTCTCTTATCGGGATTTGGGGATGAGGAGAGTTGGAATCGTTGGAGTCGGTATGAGCAAGTTTGGGAGAGATGCTGAGCATCAATTACCCGAGCTCGCGTGGATAGCGATCAAGGAAGCGCTTGAGGACGCGGGCGTCGATAAAAGGGATATAGGCTTCGTCGCGGTAGGGAATGTCGGCGGGTGGAGTTCGGAGTTCTTCCCGGCGCCTATTATATGCGAGTACGCCGGCCTCACCCCGATAGGAAGTATGAGGGTCGAGGCTGCGTGCGCGACTGGGAGCGCGGCTCTAAGGGTTGCATCTATGGCCGTCGCGTCGGGGATGACCGATCTCGCCTTGGCCGTCGGGGTTGAGCGGATGAATGAGCTTGAGACCCCGCAGGTCGTCGAGTTGTTAGGTAGGGGTGGGAGCTTCTTCTGGGAGTTCGAGCACTTCGGGGCGACCTTCCCAGCCTACTACGCCCTCTATGCAACCGCCTATATGCAGGAGTATGGGGCCACGGAGGAGGATCTCGCGAAGATAGCCGTCAAGAACCACTACTATGGCTCACTAAATCCAAAGGCTCAATTCCAGAAGAGGATAACGATCGAGGATGTCATGAGTTCGAGATACATCGCCTGGCCCCTTAAGCTCTACGACTGCTCTCCGATAACCGATGGAGCGGCCGCGGCGGTCGTGGCCTCCGAGGATCTGGCGTCGAAGCTAACTGATACACCGGTCTGGATCAGGGCTCAGGGGGTGGCGACCGGAACCGGGAACATGACCAGGAGGAGGGACTTCCTATCGCTTGAGACCGCCGTTAGGGCGGCGGATCAAGCCTATAGGATGGCCGGGGTCGATAGGTCGAATCCGGTTAAGGAGTTCGACTTGGCCCTAGTCCACGACTGCTTCACGATAGCCGAGATAATGGCCTACGAGGACCTTGGATTCGTCGAGAGGGGTAGGGGACATCTCTTGGCCAGGGAGGAGCAGACATATATCGGTGGATTGATACCCGTGAACGTCGATGGAGGGCTTAAGGCTAAGGGTCATCCGATAGGAGCCTCCGGCCTCGCCATGGTCTATGAGGGGGTTAGACAGCTCAGACAGGAGGTTGAGAGAAGCAGGCAGGCTCCGATAAAGAATGGTAGGGTCTTGATCCACAACGTTGGAGGAACCGGCCACTTCACCTACGTGACCATCCTAAGCTTGGAGAAGTAAACTTATGCATTTTTAGAAGTCCATCGCGTTATAGATCTCAGGCGGAAGTCCTGGACACTGTTTGTCGAGATGGTATTTGCTGAGTCTTATCTGAGCCTTTAGGAGCCTCTTCATCTCGTTTAGGGAGAGGTAGGTCGTGGGCTTCAGCTCCCTAAGCCTCTCATCCGGCAACCCCTCAACCCTCACCGGCACCAGAACCTTCTCACCCCAGATTGGATGGGGCTCATATTCAACCGCACCCCTAGATGCTTGTAGGATGAATAGCTCGGTCTCCTCTATGGTTGGAGATGTCCCGCCCACCGGGACTCTAACCCCGTTCTCGGTGTAGGAGAATATGGGCTCCGGAACCTCAACCTCCTCGTCTCCAAGCCTCATCTTCTTCCACTCATATCTCGCGATTATCCTCCCGGTTGTGTTGAATTGGTAGACGTCTATTGGATCCCCCCTTTCAGCCCTCTTCCTTAACATCTTATAGAATCTGATGACGTGGGCTGTTGAGCTCACCCCCATCGTGAATGGGAGACAATATCTGCTCACAAACCTAACCCTGCCCGCGATCTCCCTGGATTGAGCTGGATGGCCGATCGTCCTGCCGTCCGCTAAGACCTTTGCCGCGAAGGCTGGATCAACTATCTTAACCCAAGCATAGTCCGTGAAGTATCCAGGGGTTAGGAAGATCGCGGTATTCAATGGCCCGCTGGATTCTACGTCTCCGTTGAAGTATCCGGTGTCCTCTAGGTAGAAGACCGATCGGGCGTTCCTATTCTTCATCCCAAAGTATTGGTAGAGTTTTCCGGCCAGAGACGGGTTTCCATTCTCGTCGAACTCCGTGTTCTCGTGTAAGGCTTTTGGGGACATGGCAGCCCTCCAAATCGCTATCTGAGCCTTTGTAACCCCCTCGGTCTTCGTCCAAGAACCCTTCTCAGACCCTATCACCCTATCCTCGAAGATGGCAACTATATCATCGTTCTTTATCGCCTGATCACTAACATATTCTAACGGATTTATTCCAAACTTTTCCCGATAGATCTCAGCGTTTTCGGAATCCCAGATGTACATTCCATGGGTTGACTTCCCGGAGCCCGTCAACCCCCATATACACATCACAACCCTCTTCCTCTCCCCATCCTTACGTTTAACCGTGAACTCCCTTAAGGCTGCGTGCTCCCCGGTTCCGCCGACCCTGTATGCATGGAGGATCCAGTGGCTTAGGAAAGCCTTCTTGACCTCGCCTTGGTATGATGAGCAGGTGATTATCGTGTAGTTATGATTCGGGAATCTCAGAACCTTCAGGAGCTCATCCTTTCCGGGGATCCTCGGGTTTCCGAGATAATGTGGGATGCAGAAGACCTCTACATCGGGCTCCTCGTCGGGCTTTCCCGGGAAGACCAGCTGACTCCACCTATACGCTATGTCCGGAAACTGTGGATCGCAGTACAGTCTACATCTCAGCTCGACCCTCGATCCGGGCTTACCGACGATCCCATCGACCTTAATCAGCGGGCCTTGGACTAGGATGTGCTCCAAAACCCTAAGCATTAGGATCTTATGCTCATGCCTTAGTTCCTCGTCGCTGTTTATCACCATGGTTCCGGACGCCGATCTATGCCAGATGTTTGAGGCCCATCCCCAAGCCCCATTCCTATACTGGACTCCATAGAGCTTTGCTCGCTCAAATAGGTCGCTCGGATTGTCTAGGATGGGCTTTATCCCACAGCTCTCCTTCAGCCTAATTATCTGCTTGAACGCCTCCCTGAACCCCTCGATAGTAATCTCGTCAACCCTCGGAAGCACGGTCTCCGACTCCGCCCCAACCACGGCATCAATCTGCTACTACCTCCTAATATTAATTTTTTAGCAGGCTTATATAGAGGTATCACGATTTTTTCGCATAAAGGCCATTTTTCCATCAAACTATAGATTTTTCGCACAATTCACGAAATTCTGCTGGATGATCCCCGGTCTCCGCTAAAGAAGCTAAACCTCCCCGGCTCGAAGTGCCGATACTCGGATCGTGGGCTTAATATAGGTGGCAGGCAACATAATGTCCCGGCTTAACCTCGGTCAGAGCGGGCTCCTGGCTTGAACATATCTCCCTCGCATACCTACACCTTGGATGGAATCTGCACCCCGATGGTGGATTTGCCGGGCTCGGAGGTTCTCCGCCCAAGATTATCCTCTCCCTCCTAATTTCCGGATCGGGTATAGGTATGGCTGAGAATAGTGCTTGAGTGTATGGGTGGAGTGGATTATCGAATAATTCTCTTGGATCCGCGATCTCAACTATCTTTCCGAGATACATGACAGCAACCCTATCGCTTATCGCCTCGATCATCGAGAGGTCGTGGCTTATGAATAGATAGGTCAACCCCATCTTCTTCTGAAGCTCCTTGAAGAGGTCTAGGAGGGATGCCCTAACGGAGACATCCACGGAGGATGTGGGCTCATCCAAGACTATGAACTTTGGATGGGTTATCAGGGCTCTTGCTATAGCTATCCTCTGCTTCTGTCCCCCGCTGAACTCGTGTGGATACCTGTAGAGATGCTCTCTCGCCAATCCAACCCTCTCAAGTATTTGGAGCACCTTCTCTTCGGCTTCCCTCCCCTTCGCCA
>NJEK01000014.1 GCA_002255105.1 Candidatus Wolframiiraptor sp. EX4484-121 | reverse complement strand
TTCCAGAAGTCTGGTGAGATTAGGACGGAGATGTTGAAGTTCTCTAGGAAGCCCTCCTTCTCCTTCGAGTGGATGAATGTCTCTATGTCTGGATGCCATATCTCAAGTATGCCCATGTTCGCTCCACGCCTCTTTCCACCCTGCTTGACGACCTCAGTAACCGTGTCTATGATCCTCATGAACGAGACCGGGCCTGACGCTACCCCGAATGTTGAGAAGACTAGATCCCCTTCAGGTCTAAGCTTTGAGTAGTTTATCCCAACTCCTCCACCGGATTTGAA
Source organism: Candidatus Wolframiiraptor sp. EX4484-121 (assembly GCA_002255105.1). Next base: position 18,357 of record NJEK01000014.1, on the reverse strand, counting down.
GATTAACGCAGCATCCCTCGCAGCCTCCATGATGGACTCTATATTGTCATCTATATCAAGTACGAAGCAGGCCGATAGCTGTCCAAGCCTCGCTCCGGCGTTAAAGAGGGTTGGACTGTTCGGCATGAACTTCTTCTCGACCATGAGCTCATAATATCTCCGATAATTCTCATAGTATTTCTCGAATCTCCCCTCCCCCAGCATGTTTAGGAAGACGCTCCAAGGAAGCTTCATCGCATGTTGACGGTTCAATTCATCGTATAGGCTCTTCATCCTCTCAAGATGCCATCTATTCCAGGTTATCTCAAATCCGCCGTCAGGCCTCCTCCCAAGCCCGATCTTCCCCTCGTAGGCGACTGGATCGAAGTCCTCGTCGGGGTGCTTGGGCTGGCCGAACTCCTTATCGAAGATCTCGGGGTCGTGGAGTATGTCTGGAATGACTATCAGGGCCGCCACCCTCTGGAACATCTGCTTAGGCCCTTCCCTAAGCCTCCCCTTCTCATCCTTCATCAGATATCTCGCGGCCATTAGGCGGAGGGCGTTTAGGCTGAACGCCTTATCGACCTCATCGACATAATCTTTCTCCAAGATCTTCTTTTTCTCCTCCCTTATCCTCTCCCTCTCCTTTCTGTAGATTATGTATGCCTTCGCGACCTCGTATAGGTCGAATTTGACGAGGCTCAGCTCGACTATGTCCTGGATCTCCTCGACGTGCGGTATCCTCTCCCTGCCGTACTTCTCAGCTATCAGCTTTAGGACGTGTTCGACGACCTTCCGCAGGGTTTTCTCATCGTATTGGTTGACGTGGACCATCGCCTTCCTTATCGCCTCTCTTATCCTCCTGGAGTCGAAGTCCACGACTCTCCCATCTCGCTTGATGACCTTCTTGACCGGGAATTCCTCGAATTTGTTAGACTTTTCCTCCAATTTGCTGAACTCCCCAAACCAAAATGTTACTCAACCCGAATTATAAGCTTTACAGACCGAGCCGAAGATGGCTGAGCGATTAATGGTCATAGAATTGGATGGATGAGCCCCTAATAGTCAGCTAATGAGATTCTAGAAAATTGGAGTCGATGATGGTGATGCCGCCAGCACCTCTCTAAACTCCTCCCAGCCATCGCCGATCCCCATATGGCCAAAGACCATATTTTGCGATCCGCCCGCCTTATATCGAAACACGAACTTTTCAGTTTGGCCATGGAATCCCGTCAAAATCCGAGCCCTCCACTCGCCTTCACGCGTTTTAAGATCCTATCCAATCTTCTACAGAGGTTGTCAAAGGCTTCTGATAGATACCAGCCTTGGGCCGCCACAGACAGGCGTTTGGTTGGCGAGTAGATCCTCGCTGCGGCTTGATATAGAGTTCTTCCACCTTTTCTCCTCCTGCGCTTTACATCTATTACAACCTCTAAAATTCCCTCGTGAAGACTTGACCATTTATCGAAGACCCTCAAAACCTTGTTTTGAGCCGTCTTGACCTCCTGAAAGTCTCCGAGCTCGGGTAAGCCTAAGATATAGATGGGCGGCTCACCTTCAGCTCGAAGTCCGAGGATTAGCGGTATTATCTCCCTCGGAGTTATCGTCCCTAAGGCTCTTACATCCCCCTCAACTACGCATAGATCTCTTCCATAGCTTTTAAATCTCTTTATAACTTCTTGAAGTGGATCTTCTCTCTTGGCGGTTAACAGCTCTCTCTCCATTAAGCCTTTGGCCTGTATATCGAGGAGTCTTCTCCGCTCCCCAACTCTTCCACCCCTCGTAACCCTCTCTCTAGGTTGAATGAAGTTGAACACGATGCTTCTTACGGTGATCACCCCCCTCAACGCTCTCTCCCCATTCAGAACTAGAAGATAATCAACTCCGTACTTCCTCATGATACTGCGGGCGGTAGAGATCTTGTCGTTGACGTTGATGGAGATATCCACTTCCCTCATCACCTCTTCGCATAGGATTTTACCGAAAGACTCGGATTCGGGTAAAGCGTTCATGATCTCGACTTCGGACACGATTCCTAAGATCTCCTCCCCTGAGAGCACCGGAGCCGCTCTAATCCTATTTGAGATCATTAATTCGACGGCATCCAAGACCGTCGCTTCGGCCGATAACGAGGGAACGCTTTTCGCCACGTCTTTAATGAGCGTGCGCTCTGGATGCGAGACTCCGAGCAGATCTCTTAGGGTCACCAAACCTATTCTTTCATCATAAGTTACTAAGGCTTCCCGCGAACCTGTCTCATAAAGACCTCCCATCTCCCTCATGGGTACAGATATCGCCCACACTATTTAAGTTAGGCACCCTGAAAGACGCCTAAAAGTGCATCTCGTGTTTTCTCATAGAGTCTCGGCCTAAGCCCTCCACCACTCGAACAGCAGATATCCCACCCTGCCGGAGCTCGGATCGGCGACCGCCACCGTGAAGTGCTTCCTAACCGTCGTTGCCAATCTTCCAGATCTAACTATTTCTAGGGCTGATATGTTTTCGGATGGAGTCTTAACCTGAACTATGAATGGAGCGTGCTCCAACCCCGGCCCAAGCTTGTAGACGGCGAAGTCGCTTCCAAACTTTATTCCAGGGGTTACGACGAATCCCCTCTCCCTCAGATCCTTATAGACCAGATATCTCTCCCTGAATCTCTCATAGTTTTTCTCAGCGTACTCCATGAGTTCTTCGGGGCTCAGCCTCTTTCCATCCTTATAGACCTCGATCCTCTCCTTCTCCGCTAGATAGACCGCCTCAATAATGTCTAGGATTAATGGGGCGTCGAAGTCCGCGGTCTTGGGCTTCGCTATCCCCAGAGGCTTTCCGTAAAATCCCTCCCTGTAAAGCTCTCTACCTCTCTTCACATCCCAGACTATTATCGTATCTTGAACGACCTCAGCCCTAATGATATTCGAGGGCGACATGGACTTCTCCTTAGAAGACGGTTATGGAGATCGCTCGCAGGATGTCAACGATCTTCTCAGCCCTATCCGCGATGTCCTCGATCATCTCAGCGACCTCCCTACTCAATAGGAGTGGAGCTATCTTGAGATTGCTTTGAAGCAGTTCTAAGTCGATAATTCTGTAAAGTTCATCGGCCTTCTTCTCGTATTCCTCAGCCTCCTTAATCTTTTGATGGAAGGTTGCCTCATCTAGTGTTGATGCGAGGAGGGCTTCCCTAGCCCTTAGGAGGGCCGTTAAGACCGTTTCACCGAGCTGGAGGAATTTCTGGTTTAAGCTCTTCCCGAACTTCGCTTTCATCTTGCTGAGGCTTAGGAGCCTGAACGCCGCCCCCTCGGTTATATCTGAAACCCTATCTATCTCCGTCATGAGCCTGATATATCCCTCCCTATCGGTTAGCAGCGCCCCGACGGTATTTATCTCGCGCTCGATCATCAGACTTGTCTCCTTCGCGGATTCATCATTCTTCAATATCTTATTATAATGTTCTTCTAGCTTCCCGGTTTTCGCCCCGTTGGTGAAGTCTTCCAACATGTTCAGCAAGATTCTATATCCGTCGACCACCTTCCTCATCTGATCTTGTATTAGAGTTAGGACCGTGACTCTGAAGTCTTCCTCCCTGCTTTGAGGTGGTCGCTTAGGAAATCTCTCAGATCGCTCTCCCTAACCCTGAGCTGGATCGTTGAATCCCTAAACCTAACTGTGACCGTCTTATCCTCCAGGGTTTGATGATCTATCGTTATATCCACTGGAACCCCCACCTCATCATATCTCGCATACCTCCTCCCAATGCTTCCAGACTCATCATAAACTACGTCGAAGTCCTGCCTTAATGAGCGATATATCCTCATGGCCTCGTCGGTGAAGGGCTTCCTCGATAGAAGCGGTAGGATTGCCGCTTGGATGGGCGCGAGATGCGGTGGGAGCTTTAAGATCACCCTGTTATCGACGAGGTGTAGGGAGTTCTCTAGGATGCAGTAGAGGCTTCTATCTACCCCCATCGAGAGCTCGAAGACGTTCGGCAAAACCCTCTCACCGTCATCGAGGACCGTCATCTCCTGGCCACTCAGCCTCTCATGGCCTCCAAGGTCGTGCTCCCCCCTATTATTACATGCGACGAGCTCTATCCAGCCTAAGCTCGTCTCCACCTCGAGATCCCAGGCCTCCACCGCGTAGAACGCCTTTTCATCATCGTCGAGCTCCCTAAGCCTGATCTTCTCCCTGGTGATTCCGGCCTTCTCATAGAATTGCTGGATTAGGGCCAGGTAGTATGCGACGAGCTTGCTCGAGATCAGTCCGGAGTTTAAGGCCTCCCTACATGAGATGTCCTCGACGGAGCTCTCCCCAACCGGCTGAAGTCTGAGCCTATAGTCTAGGATGGGATCGGCCTTCGCGAAGTCGTTCGCCTTCCTCGGGTTGAAGAACACCTCTATCTCGGCTTGATAGAACTCCCTCATACGCAGGAGCCCCTGTCTCGGCGAGATCTCGTTTCTAAAGCTCTTCCCAACCTGAGCTATCGCGAATGGGAGCTTCCTCCTCATCGTCTTATAGATTCTAAGGAAGTCTATGAAGATGCTTTGACAGGTCTCCGGTCTCAGATACGCATCCAGCCCGGCCACGCCGACCCCGACCCTGAACATCATGTTGAAGTGGGAGAAGTCCGTTAGCTCTCCTCTACATCTCTCACACCTTATCCCATGCTCCTCGATGATCCTCCTCATATCCTCTAGGCTCGCCCGCTCGGGGACGTGGATCCCCGTCTTCTCCTCAATCAGCTTATCTAGCCTGTAGATCGCCCTACATTTACTACATTTTGCGATGGGGTCCACGAAGCTCTCGAGGTGGCCTGACGCCCTGAACACGCTTTTCGATAGTATTTGGGCGCCATCTATCTCCAGCATGTCATCCCTCTTGACGAGCTCCCTCCTCCAAAGCTCTATGAATCTATTCTTTAAGGCGACTCCGAGTGGGCCATAGTCCCAGAACCCCGCTGGGGCATCTCCATAAATCTCTGAGGATGGCATGAAGAAGCCTCTCTCAAGCGCGAGCCTCACAACCAAATCATATTTACTCATCGCTCCACGCCCCATCTAATCTCCATATCAGATTAAGATAATATAATGCTAACCCACTACTACAGCCTTACAGATCGGGCACGTCCCGTTAAGGCTCAGCCAAGCCTCGATACAACCCCTATGAAATACGGCGTCACAGTTCGCGCACCTCATGGCCTCGCCCACCGGTATAGGTTCATAACATATGCTACAGACCGCCTCCTCGAGATCTGGGGCCGGCAGAATTCTGGTAGTCACCCTCCTACCCGTTCCGGCCGGAGCTCTCGGGGCCGGGGGCTGAGCTGGGGCGACCGCCGGGACTGGGGTCGGGGTCGGCGCCTGGGCGACCGGCATCACCTCCTCCTTGATCGGCGTTAGAAGCGCTAAGGACCCCACTCCGAGCTGAACTATCCCGGTGAGGATCGCGGCGAAGAACCCTATCGTCGGATAACCTTTGATCTTCAGGGCTGAGACCTGTCCAAGATAAGCGTAGATTGGGGACGAGATCGCCATCAACCCGCCGATGACGGTGAGGCAGCCGATCGCATACTTGATGGATCTAAGCTTCTTGAGCACGTGGCCCATCAGTAGACCTATCCCGGCCATCAGCCCACCGACAAGCGATAAGATTAGCGTCTCTGGAAAAGCAAGATTGTATCCAGCAATCTCGGTTATGGAGCCGGCATCGGTCTCAACATACCAAGCGAGTAGTAGGGTTAATATGTGTATTGCTCCGATCGCCGTCGCGGTGGACCCGATCTTATAGAATCTGGCCATAACCTCCTCTCGGCTGACTATCACCTTCCCATCTCCACCTCTCTAGGGAGGTTTCTACATGGCCTTTTATAAGAGTTCCATTAAATTCTGGGAGGAAACAGTTTTTATATGTCATGATCTAGAGTTTGGGGGAAGATGAGCCCCTTCGGTAAGAAGGATAAGTTTGAGGAGCTTGAGAGATCCATCTCTGAGAGGATAGCTGGACTTGAGAATTCACTTTCCTCAAAGCTCGATGAATCCCTCTCAAGGATCGAGGATAAGCTCGTAAACCTCCTCAACTTAACTCAAGAGGTCGCTGCTCAGCCTGAGGTGATTAAATCGAAACTTGAGACGTTCATCAATAGTGCTGAGAGGGTAGCGGAGGAATTGACGATAGTTAGATACTATGAGAACACGTTGCTCTCGGTCCAAGAGGGGATCAAGGATATAGTCGATAACCTGAGCAGGGAGAGGGAGGAGGTTAGACGCCAGATCGAGGCCTTGAAGAAGGAGAGGGATGAATTGATGATGATGCGCGAGGAGATAAATAGGTGGAGAGATGAGCTTGAGAAAAAGGAAAGGGAGCTTAACCTAAGAGAGGCTGAGCTGGAAGATCTTGAGCACAGGAAGATGGAGCTTGAAAGCAGGATCAACGAGCTCTCCGAGCGCTATCTAAAGGGGCTTGAGGAGATGAAGAACAAGTTTGACGAGATGGCCAAGGGGATATTGAGGGACTTTAGGATAAGGGAGATAAGGCTTGAGAGGCTCGTTAGGAGGGAGGCGGAGCTAAAGGACGCCATCGCGAAGCTCAAGGAGAGGGAGATGGAGGCCGAGAAGCTTGAGAAAGAGGTCGCCAGATTGCGGGGAGAACTGAACGTCTTAAGCGAGAGAAAGCGTAGGCTTGAAGCCGAGATAAAGGAGCTTGAGGAGAGGAGGGGAAGCCTTGAGAAGATCTTGGCGGATATGCGTCGAGCCTTCCTCAGCCCCTAGCCAAAACATCCTCTAATCTCTCAACCTTCTCTGCAAGTTCGTGGAAAGCGTCTATCAACGCCGAAAGCTTATCCGATATGTCTCCGAGATCTAGTTCGAGCCTCCTCTCAAGTTCGTCGAGAGACTTCTCCATGCTACTTAGCCTGGATTCAAACTCTTGAAATACTCTGGCCATCTCCTCCAATTTATTCACCCTCTCCTCAAGCTTATTGAGATCGTCCTCATACATTATCTTTATGGCCTTCGCTAGGCTCATCGCGAACTCGTAGGTCGCGACCCTCTTTCCGCCCGGAGTCTCAAGATAGCTTGGCCGAATCTCTATCTCCTCCTTCTCCCCCATCTCCATCACCAATCTTAATGAGAATTCTAATGCTTAAGTTTAATTTAGGGTAGGGGTCTGCCGCAGACCGGACAGACGTTGCCCTTAACCTTCACCCAGTTCTCAAGACAGCTCCTATGCATCAGGTTCCCGCAGTGCGGACATTCCACGTAGGAGACCCCCTCCTCTATCTCCGATAAGCATATCTGGCATATCCTTTTAGGTCTAAGTTTCTCGGGCGGCTTTAAGATCTGCTCGCTGGCCTGCCATGGATCCCAGAAGCCCTCGCAGATCGGCTCCCTAAGGATAAACTTTCTCACCAATCCGCATCAATCAATGTGTCTCAATAATCATATTAATCGTTTATCCTCTCTCCCAACTCCACCTTAAGTGGAAGAGGCATATACCGCCTACTGGTCTCCACGTAGATCACATCTCCGGATTTAATTCCAAGCTCGGAGACCTTTTTCTCATCGCTCAGCCTCCATTTCCTATATAGCAGCTCTGGATCTGGGAAGCCGAATCTCTCGGCTATCCTCTTCTTCAGCTCCATGACGGTCTCTTCAGGCCTCACCCTGAACTCCACTCCCCTCTCCATGACGTAATCCCCGCACACGAAGCAGTCTTCTTTCCTCTCAAGCTTTACGATCGTGAACCTCGAGTTGAATCCATCGTAGACGAGCAAACCGTTGAGGATCTCTCCAAGAGATCCCCCATGGAGTATCTTGATTATCTCCGTCGACGCTATTCCGGCGATCGTGGAGGCTATACTTTGAAGCGCTGGCATTTTGGGCTTAAGCCTCTCTTGGAGATCCGCGACAACCTTCCTCAAATCTTCATGTGCATTCGGCGAGCTGAACATCCCTTGGTATAAGCTCCTCCCCATGACATTCGAGGCATGCGGTCTTCCCCGGAATTACTATCTGGATGTTCGCGTACATCCCGTCCATGGCGGTGTCGACGAATGGTTTATCGAGCTCGACGGCCAGCGAGTTCAACCATCTCCTAGTCGGCCAGTTATCGAGGCAGGATGCTACGACGTTCGAGTCCTTGAAGAACTCTAGATCGAATTCTCTGACATCCCTATAATATGCCTCGATCTTCACCCACGGGTTCATGGACTTGAGCTTTTCGGCAGCTACCTCTGCCTTTGGCCTCCCGATATCGGAGTCCGTGAAGAGCATCTGCCTATTCAGATTCGACAACTCGATCACATCATTATCCACCAAGACTATCTTTCCAACACCCATCAACGTAAGGTTCTTCGCTAGCTCGCATCCTATCGCCCCAACCCCAACTATGATCACCTCAGAATCCATTAGCTTCTTCTGATCCCATCCCTCAAGCCTGAGCTGCCTATCATATCGCTCCAGCAATTCGCCGCTTAGCTCCATCTCATTCGAACCGGGCATTCGATTAGATCTCATGAAGCCATCTATTTTACTTTATTAACGATTTTTCAGGTCTCGCGTAGAGCTCGATATATTGCCTAACCCTCGCCTTAAATACGTCCGGTCTAAACTTCATCTCCATCGCCGCTATGGTGTTTAATGGATCATCCGGATTCGGGTTATTCAGGAGGTTCCTCAAGGCCCCTATAACGGTTATCAGGTGGAGGGGGGGTTTCCAATCATCCTTAAAGATAGACTCACAGATCCTCGCCGGAACCTCGTCGGTGAAGTTGGGATGCCATATCCTGGTCCACCAGATAACCTTCGGCGGAACGAATGGAAAGCTTCTCGACAGGATAATCTCAACCCTAAAGTATCCACCCTCATAGAGCCCCGAGCCTATCAAAACCCCCTCATAATGCGTTAAATCGCCCTCAACTATATCGAATAATGGCTCATGCTCGTGCATGAGCTTATACTCGATCGCGAGCCTCTTATACCATAGCGGCTCAGGAAGCTCTGCCAGCAAAGCCATTAGATAGAAGTTCACAGGCCTGTAATTAACCTTAACCCGGAGGATCGGCGCCAATAATTCTCATAAAATTCTCCTGTAACTCTTTTTCGGATGCATACCTAAAAATTATTTTTGAGAGATCTACGTTGCTGTAGCTCAGCCTCCAACGGTTCTCGTTATCAATACAAGCTTGTCTCCATCCTGTACCCCGAGAGATGCCAGGGTTTCAACGTCTTTCAGCGCCCTACCCCTATAGGTTAATCTGGTGGTGTCCGGTGGAAGCCTCTTCATGGCGCATACCTTCGCCCTTATCGCCCCTATCGTGGTCGTCGGAGAGACCTCAAGCTCTATCGGGCTCCCTCCACCTATCGCGGGAACGACCTTTATCTTCATACCTTCTACACCAATCCGCTTTAAACAATCTGCACACTCTATATAAGTGTTAGGTGGGAGACGATCTACGAGAATCCTAGAGAAATCTTCGGCGAGATACCATGAGATTACCGGATAGACGGGATAGGTAACATTAAATCCATCCTAAGGAGACTTAAACATAAGTTGGGATGAGGGCGCGAATCTACCCTCTTGCGATCGGGAAGGTGATCAAACACACACTAAGTGATCTTGAGAGGGAGGTCGCCGGGCTCCTAATAGGGAAATATCTTAAGAAAAAAGATGTCCTAGAGATCTGGGATGCTGTGACCGGTGCGCAGAGAGCCACCTCCGGATTCGTCTACCTAGATGAGGACACTATGGCCGCAGCTGCGGAGTGGGTTTTGAGAAATAGGCCTGGACTATATATAGTTGGATGGTATCACTCCCATCCAGGATTCAGCTTATTCTTATCCGCGATAGATATCGAGACCCAGAGGAGGTATCAGGCGATGTTCCCGAAGGCGGTCGCCTTGGTCGTGGATCCCTTGGGCTATGCGAAGACTAGGAGGCTTAGGGATCTAAAGTTTAAGGTCTTCAGGCTCGATAGGAGGGGGAGGGTGGTCCAAGTCAGAACAACGATCGGGATTCATAGGAGGAAGGTCTTGGAGAGCACCATCCAAGGAATGGAGCTGGTCGAACTCAAATACCTGGGAACCCCTAGAAGGGTTGAGGAGGTCGAGATCTATGAGGGGGGTTCGCTGCCCCCATCGCTGAGCTCGGTCATCAAGAAGTTTAAGGAGAAGCTCGCGAGGAGCTGAGCAGACGGCCGTTCTTAAAGCTTTTAAATCGCCTATACCTTAAAAATGATTAGAAATGCCGAAGTCAAAGGGATTCAGGTATAAGTCTAGGGATGTGTCGACGAGGCCGAGGGGTTCGAGGCAGGGCCCAAACCCCGAGATCTATCTAAGGGAGTTTAAGGTCGGGGATAGGGTTGCCATAAAGATAAATCCGGCGGTTCATAAGGGGATGCCTCATCGAAGATATCACGGGAAGATAGGCGAGATACTCGGGAGGAGGGGGAGGGCCTACGTCGTGGGGGTCAGGCTCGGAGATAAGCGGAAGATCCTCACAATCCTACCCGATCACCTATCGAGCTGGGGTGGCTGAGGAGGATGGCTAAGAAGATCTTATCCCAAACCCCGCTCTCAATACCGGAGGTTAAACGATTGATGGAGGAGAGGGAGGGGGAGCTTAACTCCATGCAGCTGAGGGTCCTAAACTACGTCAGGAAGTATTCGAAGCTCTCGAGCGAGGCGGCCGAGAAGCTCATCAAGGAGCTCATGGAGAAGTTCGAGCTCACGAGGGAGGAGGCCGTCCAAATAGCCGACATATGTCCGACGCATATCGAGGAGCTGAGGGCCATACTCAGCGGATATAAGAGGCTCGTCTCCTTCCTCCTGTTTTCGGAGGAGAAGATGCGGGCAATATTAGACCTGGTCAAGAAGTATTTGGAGATGGGTGAAGAGGGATAGCTCGATCTAAGCGTGGGGTTGTTGGCCTTTGGTTAGGCAGAAGAAATATGAAGACTTTGCATATGTTTTAGACATCTATCCTGCATCTGAGCTCAAGGCGAGGCTTCCAAACATAACCCTCTCTCGGGGAGAACTTATAGTCCAGCTCTTGGGCGAGGACTTCTTCACCCTGCTCGAGGCCGCGGTCTCGCCAAAGCATAAGCCGCCGATAGGGACTAGGATCTACGTTGGGAAGGATGTTCCAAGGAGTATCCTGAGGATTATTAGGAGGATAAACTACGAGGATCTAACTCAAGGTGCGAAGAATGAGCTTGAGAACGCTGTCAGAAAGATAGTTGAGTCGAATGAGGAGAGGTTCGTCGAGTTCTTCAATAAATGCACCCCTGTGACCCCTAAGATGCATGCGCTGGAACTCATGCCGGGCATAGGTAAGAAGATCGCTCTGAAGATCATCGCGGAGAGGGAGATGAAGCCCTTCGAGAGCTATGAGGACCTGAAGAAGAGGGGAAGGGTTCAGGACCCGGTCGAGATACTCGTCCAGAGAATCCTTCAAGAACTAATGAATCATGAAGAGAGGCATAGGCTGTTCGTGAGGGAGCCTCTCAGAAGGACGAGTCAGCCGCTATGAGGAAGCGGCTTGGCCAACACTTCCTGATAGATGAGAAGATCCTCGATAGAATGGTTCAATATGGCGAGATTGCGGAGAGCGACGTGGTCCTAGATGTCGGGGCCGGGAGGGGGGAGCTCACGGCAAAGCTCGCCGAGAGAGCCGGCAAAGTCATAGCGGTTGAGCTCGACCCAGAATTGGCGGAGGAGGCGCGGAGGAGATTGAGGGGTTATGGTAACGTTGAGCTCCTGGTTGGAGATGTCCTCAAGCTCAAGCCAACTGGCTTCAACAAGGTGGTCTCAAACCCACCATACAATATCTCAAGAAAGCTCCTCGAATGGCTTATCGATGGGGGCGTGGAGAGAATAGTCTTGACCCTTCAAAGAGAGTTTGCATCGAAGCTTGTGGCCGAGCCCGGCTCCATGAAATATCTATACATCTCGTTCCTCTCAAACCTACTCTATGACTCAAGCATCGTCGAATTCATCCCCAGAAACATGTTCAGACCCATGCCTAAAGTCGATTCGGCAATAATCTTGATGAAGAGGAGGAGGGATGCTCGGGAGCTCGGCGAGGATTCTAAGGAGCTCATCAAATTCCTCTTCACGAGGAGGAGGCAGGTGTTAAGGCGCGTACTAAGGGATCTCGCTGGGAAGAGAGGTTTAGCCGCCGACTTAAGCGAGATCTTCGGGGACGAGCTCCTCTCGAGGAGAATCTACCAACTAACACCATCCCAATTACTCTCAATCTCGGAGAAGTTCCTAAGCTTGAAGGCTAAATAGGTGCCGTGAGAACATCTTTGAGGGGAAATTGAGATGAAGGCGAGGAATTGGAGGGCCGCCGAGAGGCCGTACACTAGGGAGGATTATATTCATGGGGCGCCTCAGCCCAGGATAGCGAAGTATACGATGGGATCCTATAAGGAGGACTACACCCATGAACTGCTGCTGATCGCCGAGGAGGATCTGCAAGTCAGGGATGTGGCGCTCGAATCGGCTAGGGTCGCGATAGGTAAGCAGCTCGCGTCGAAGCTCGGCGGAGACAACTTCTTCCTGGAGCTTAAGGCCCATCCACACCACGTCCTAAGGGAGAATAAGATGATCTTCGGGGCACACGCGGACAGGCTTCAGGAGGGGATGAGGAGGGCCTTTGGAAAACCTGTCGGTAGAGCTGCGAGGGTTAGGAGAGGGTCGCCCGTTTTCAGGGTTTTAACCTATAGTAATGGGGTTGAGGAGGCGAAGAAGGCCTTGAGGATAGCGGCGAAGAAGCTTCCTAAGAGGTATAGGGTCTTGATCAGGGAGCTAGCGGCGAGTAAGGCGGCTTGAAGACCCTGAAGATCTTCTTCGATGGATCATCTCATGGAAACCCTGGGCCATCGGGTATCGGGATAATAGTCTTCGATGAGTTTGGGAGAGTTTTAGCTAAGTTTTCAAGGTTTATCGGCTTTGGGACGAATAATGAGGCCGAATATCATGCTCTAATCGAGGCTTTGAGGAAAGCTACGCAGCTAGGTGCGGAGAAGGTGGAGCTATACTCCGATAGCGAACTTCTAGTGAAACAGGTTAACGGAGTGTATTCTGTCAGGGATGAGAAGCTTAAGAGGCTTCATCTAGAATGTCTCCAACTCCTCAAAAATTTCAAGGAGTATAAGATAGGATATGTTCCGAGAGAGCTTAATGTGGAGGCGGATAGGCTTGCGAACGAGGCCATAATAAGGCAGCTAAAAGAGATGGAGAGGTAGAAACTCATATAAGCCGCCTAGAATAAAATCTCCCACATGTCGGGGGAGAAGGCTTCGATCGATAAAAGAAACCTCTTCTTCATAGACCTGGATTGTTTGAAGATACATGTATACGACTCGTCGAGGAGACGTGGCTATCGGAGCCCATTAACGCTAATCTTCCTCCACGGATCTCCCGGACAGATCTCAAACTGGAAATATCAGATAAGTTACTTTGAGGAGAAATACAGGGTGGTGGCTTATGATCAGCGGGGATATGGAAGATCGGATAAACCCATCAAGGTTACGTTGAATGATTATCTCGATGATCTTACATCGCTCATGAATAAGCTCAAGGTATCGGCCGATGACGCGGTTTTAGTCGGCCACAGCTTTGGAGGTATGGTCGCCCAAGCATATGCCAGAGATCACGCCATCAAGGGATTGGTATTGATAGGATCCTTAATTAAGATCAAGCCGGACATCATCGATAAGATAGTCTGGAATCTCCCACCGATATTTTGGAGGAGGTTATTCTTCACCGAGAACCCGATCACTAGGAAGGTGTATAGAGATCTGTTCTTCAGCCCATCTACATCGGATGAGATATTCGAGGAATTCATTCAGGATAACAAGGAGTATCTTGAGAACCTTCCAGCCCACGCGTTCAGATACGTGAAGTTCTTCCAAGATTATGACGCATCTAACTGGCTTCCAGAGGTTAGAGCTCCAACCCTGGTGATTGTGGGAGAGGATGATAAGGTGACGCCGAAGGATGAGAGCATTAAGATTCATGAATTGCTGCCGAATTCGAGGCTTGTGGTCTTGGAGAAAGCGGGCCACCTAGTGCTCTATGAAAGGGCGGATGATCTGAATAAGCTTATCGACGAATTTATCGAGAAGCTATAGATTCGGATGATCGCCGGTTTAGACTCGGAAATATCTGATTTAAGGATGCGCATGGAAGGATTTTAAGCTGGGACTTACATCGTCTACGAGGGGTAGAGAGGGATATGAGCAAGGTTGAGAGGCCGATATTAATGGTTCCAGGGCCGTCGGAGGTTCCGGCGGGGGTCTTGACAGCCGTATCCCTGCATCCGATGCCATATTATGGGAGGAGGTGGGGGAAGATATTTGACGAGGTTAGGGAGATGGCGAAGAAGCCCTTCGGATCATCCGGGGAGGCCCTCCTGATACCCGCCCCGTATTCGGCTGCTCTGGAGATGGGGGTCGCGAACCTCGTCCCACCAGATGGAAAACTACTCGTGATAGTCAATGGATTCTGCGGGGAGAGGATCGTGGATATAGCCCGACATCTAGGTCGAGATGTTGTTACGGTTGAGGCGGATTATGGTCAAATAGTTAAGCCATCTGAACTAAAATCCGCCCTCCAGGAGAACCCAGATGTGAATCTGGTCGCAACCTTACACAGCGAGACATCCACAGGGGTTCGAAACCCTGTTAAAACCTATGGAAAGATCGTTCAAGAGAACAGTAACGCTCTCTTCATGGTCGACGCCTCATCCTCCTACGGTGGAATGGATCTAAGGGTTGATGAGTGGGGTATAGATTACTGTGTGGGCCACTGTGGGATGGCGATCTCGGGCTTAAGCGGGATAACCCCCGTGGCCATCAGCCCCAGAGCCGAGAGAGTCATAGAGGATAGGAAGTGGAAGGTTGCAGCATGGTTCCTAGACCTAAAGGTTTGGAAGGAGTCGATCGATAAGTGGAGCGCGCTCGGCAGACCTTATCCGACCGAGGTCCCAACCCACACAATCCTAGCATTTAGGGAGGCGTTGAGGATCGTCTTAAACGAGGGGCTTGAGAAGAGATATGAGAGGCATATGAAGATGGCTGCCGCCTTTAGAGAAGCTGTGAGGGCGATGGGGTTAGAAACCGTTGCGCCGGACGAATATGCCTCATCGACGATAACCGTGATCAAGGTTCCATCCGGTATGCCGAAAAAATTGCTTCAAGAGATGCTCAATAGATTCAACATACTCTTGGCGAGGGGGATAGGTAAGCTTGAGAATACGACGGTGAGGGTCGGACATATGGGGATGACGGCAAACATACCATACCTAGTCTACACGATAACTGGTCTGGCGTACACTCTTAGGAAGCTTGGGTTTGAGGCGGATGAGGGAACGGCGCTTGAAGCCTTCTACTCTTCACTGGGAACACCTCCATGAAGATTAAAGTCTTAAAATTTTCGATCGATTCCGCAAGGCTCGCGGGGAACATCGTCAGAGCTGGAGGGGTGATAGTCTTCCCAACGGACACCGTTTATGGAATCGGATGCGACCCCTTTAATGAGAAGTCGGTTGGGCGGATCTATCAGATTAAGAGGAGGCCTGGGAAGCCCATGCCGATCCTCGCCAAAGACCTCAAGGACGTCGAGAAGATCGCGGAGATGAATGAGATCGAATTCGAGATCGCCTCAAAGCTGTGGCCTGGTCAGCTAACCATCTTATTGAGGGCGAAGCCGAGCTTTAGAAATTCAAGGCTCGTGTCCGGGGATGGAAGGGTTGGGGTCAGGATACCGGCATCCCTCCAAACCTTAACCATAATCGGGGAGTCGGGAGGGCTCTTGGTCGGAACGAGCGCGAACATCTCAGGACTACCCCCACCTCAAACCATCCAGGAACTGGACGAGGAGATATTGGGTTCCGCGGACCTAGTGATCGATGGCGGGAGATGCTTGATGGGTAAGCCCTCAACCGTGGTGAGGCTTGCAGATAAGGATAGCCTGAGGATTCTAAGACTTGGATCGATACCGGCTGAGAGGCTTAAAGGGATCTGCGAGGAGCTGGGTCTAACGCTTGATATCGAGGGTCGCTATCCTCTCAAGGATTAAGAGGAGGGCTGCTTGAAACCTCGAATCCGCCTGGACGTTCTCGAGCTCCGATTCATCTATCCCATAGAATTTGAGGGCGCCTCTCACCCTATGCTCCGCCCCGAGTTCAGCCTCCGTTAAGGCTTCTCCGCCGAGGACCCTCAGCGCCGCCTTCCCAACCTCAACCGCCCTCTCCCTGCTATCAGCGAAGATGCAGAATCCAACCTCCCTTGAATCGGGCTTAACGCCGATCCTCTCTAAGGCCCTATCGATCTGGGTGTCGGCCGCGAGCCTTAGGAGAAATTCTATCTCAAGCCTCTTAGATATGTTGACCCCAGCCTTAAATGAGAGGTAGGCCGCAACCATGGCCGCGTGTATCTGTCTCAGCGAGATTATGGGCTCAGCGTCGAAGATTTGAGCCGAAAAGTCTCTCCCCAAGGCTTTTAGATCTTCGAGAACCTTTAAGGGACTTCTTAGAGCCTCTCCTCGGACCCCCCGACAAACGCCTGCCATAACCCATTTATCCCCAAATGATGCGAGGCTCACGCTTAGCCCCCGTGGATTATCGGTATTAAAACTATCTCGTCTCCAGCCCCAACCCTAACCCTCTCAAGTCCTCCGAAGCCCGTAACCTCGACCCCGTTAACTAGGATTAGAACCTTCGGAGAGGGCTCCTTAACCCCTCTTAGAACCTCTTTCTTGAGCCTTTCTGGGAGCATATTTAAGGCCTGTAGAAGCCCGATCTCGCCCTCAACCTCGATCTCCAAGGACTCCGATCCAATAAGCCCTCTCAGAAGCCCGATCAACCTTACCGAGATGAAGCCCCCCATCCCCCAAACCCTCAGGGAGGTGCATCCTCCTCATATATGTCCGCGCAGGTCATCCTCATCATCGGGCGATTTAATATCCATCATCCCCATATTTAAGCGGTTGTCTCTTCTCCAGCCTCCTCGGCCTCAAGCTTCTTGGCGAGGGCGGTCAAGTATCCCGCCACCTTGTTCCTGAGCTTCTTCGAGACTCTTCCGACCAAGACCTCGCCGACCAGCCTCTTATTAAGCTCGAAGTCGGTCGTAACCCTATCTGGGAAAGTCTTTAAGATCTCCCTAGCCAGCACCTTCACCTTCCTAGTCCTAACCCTTCCCATCTCCAGGCTTAAATCCAAGCGGTGGGGAGCGCAATAAAAGGGTTTCCCGGAATCCTTTAAAGCGGGTTCTCCAAAAATCATAACCTTTTTTTATCAATAATTTTTATATATCAATCTCCCCACCATGATAGGGGGCGGGCGGAGATGTTGAGGGCGAGGAGCCATCTTAGGAAGAAGATCCATGTGAGCGGAAATGAATATTATTACATCCATATACCGGCCAAGCTCGCGCACGACAGCCAATTTCCATTCAAGGAGGGGGATGAACTCGCGATATCTGTTGATGTGAATAACTCTCGCATGATAGTCGAGAAGGTGTCGAGGAGATCTATGAGAGGAAAGAGGAGGAGATGATTTCATGAATCTAACTCCACGGGTTTAGCGCGAATCTTATCCGAAACCTCATCAACTATTCGATCAAAATCTAAATCAACCTCATACAAATGTGAGATGCATCTGCAGTCCGTTGATCCGAAGCCTCTGATAGGTTTGAACCTCATGCTTCTTAGTATGTCTGCGATTATGCACTCATATTTTTTCGGTAGATTGTATGCCGCCGCCTTTAGGACTTTGACATCACTCCTAGTCGTTAAGTAATCTATATGCCACTTGACCTTCTTAATCCTCCTCTTATGCCTCTGAATCCTCTTCTCAAGATTCTTCTGACCCGAGCCGACATAGATGTAATAACCCTTCTTAAACTCAACAGCCCCTAGAGATCCAACGTGAATCCTTAGATCGCGCTCAACCATCAACAATAGCAGGTAAACTCCTCTCAAGATCGACGATAACAGAGGTCTCCGAAGATTTAAATGATCCCCCGATCAAAAACCCTTATATGATCTGCTAAAGTTGTTGATGGTGAGAATATGAAGGTTACTGGAGCGCCTGCGAGGCTATTCGAGAGGATCGGAGACAAGGTGGGTATGTAAGGCCTGTCCAAGACATTGTAGGCTTAAGCCGGGTCAGGTTGGATTCTGCGGGGTTAGGATGAATGTGGATGGAACCCTCTACCTCCTCGTCTATGGGAAGATAATCGCCGCCCATGTGGATCCTATTGAGAAGAAGCCGCTAGTCCACTTCGCTCCCGGATCCAAGGTCTTCTCCATAGCCACGACTGGCTGTGATTGGGCATGCCAATACTGTCAAAACTATGATATCAGTCAGAGGAGGAGG
>NJEK01000013.1 GCA_002255105.1 Candidatus Wolframiiraptor sp. EX4484-121 | reverse complement strand
GGCGATCCTCAGCTCCTCATCCTCGATTATCGATGACAGGGTCTGTTCATCTATCTTCTGGCCGCATGTCGGGCATCTTGCTACGCCTTCCATCTTTAGCTCAAGCCGAACCCTATGGCCATCCTCTAGGACTTTCAACTCTCCGAAGACCTTGGCCTCCTCATCTCTCAGCTCCTTAACCTCACCCTCGATGGATCTTAACTCCGCTTCAAGATCTTTCAGCCTCTCCGCAAGCCTCTCGGATTCGCGTTTAACGGATTCAAGGTTCTTCAATCCATATCTGGCTAGGATAGATTTCTTGGAGTTTATCGCCTCTAAGAGCGTGGCTTTGGCCTCCTCTAATTCCCTTGCTTTTCTGAGAAGAATCTTAACGGCTGGATCTTCGCCCAGCTTCAAACCACTTCTCAACTCTTTGAGTTCTTCGTTCAATTCATCGACTTCTCGTTGGAGTTCATTAACCCTCTCCTCCCTCAGCGGGATCAGCTGGACCTTTATCATCCTATACTCCGACTCAGTTCTCCTTAGATCCCTGATCACGATATTCAATTGCTCTGAGATCTCCCTTAGGAGGGTTATCTGGAGTATCGCATCCATATCCTCCCTCCTCGGTTCGAGTATCTCATTCAATCTCCCCTGTCTTGAGTATATTATCCAGTTGAACGCCCTGTATCCCACTCCGATCAATCTCGTTATCCTCCTCCTCAGATCTTCGACCCCCTCAACCTGAACC
This sequence comes from Candidatus Wolframiiraptor sp. EX4484-121, assembly GCA_002255105.1. Next base: position 10,342 of record NJEK01000013.1, on the reverse strand, counting down.
TCCGCTCCATCTATTATCAGCTTAGCCTCTTTCGTCGCGAACCTATTTCTCCTGAGCTCGGCGAACCTCATCACCTCGACCCTCGAGCCGTTTACGGGGCTTCTGAACCTAAGATAGGTCTCCATGTCCCTCACACCCCTCTCCCTCCGGACTAGGAGCCTGTTCTCGACGCTTGGAACGCTTCCAAATAGGGAATACACTATCGCGTCTAGGATCGTCGTCTTCCCCACAGAGTTTCTCCCAGTTATCAGGTTTAATCCTCCCGTGAAGTTTATCTTCTCGTCCTTAAATCCCTCGAAGTTCCTGAGCCTAAGCTCCTCGATCACGATCCCTCACCAACATAACTTGATAGAAATCTCAGCCATCTATCCGAGAACTTCCTCCTGTCGAGTTCTTTTAGGAGCCCCGTCCTCTCGCTCGCCTTCTCGTCTAGGGCCATGGCGACGTCCTCGACTATCTCGGCCGCCTCCCCAGCCCTCTCCCCCAATACTCCGAAGACCTCTCTAACTATCTCATCCCTTGAGATTCTCCCTTCAACGCCTCTTACGTCGGGCCTGATCATTGAGGAGAGATCCTCCGAGATCTCCACGTGGATCAGCTTATCGTATCTCTCCATAAGTTTCTGAACCTCTTCTTGGAGACCCAGCTGTGGGAATGGCTCGTCTCCCGCGACGACCCCAGATACGTTCAGCTTGAGTATTCCATCCCTATCTAGGTTTAAGGCGAATGACTCGATCTCCTCCAAGCATCTCCTCCTAAACCAGTCGAGTTCCACGGGCTTATCGCTAACAACCCTCCTAACGCCTATAACCTGAAGCGGCTCCAGCTCCACAAATTTATGGGAAATTAACCCCGATTTCTCCACATCTAAGATATAGACCCCAAACGGCCCCCTCTCGCCTAGGTCTATGGCCTCAGTCGCGCCCGGGATGAGGAATAGCTTTCCCCCGGTCTTCTTGAATCCAAGCCTCTCGTGGTGGTGGCCGGTTATCACGAGGTCTACATCGAGCCTCTCCAAATCCTCCAATCTTATCACGCTGTGCTCTGGTGTTTGAGGGGGAATATCATGCACGGCTTCAACATAGTTATGTAGGATTAGGATTCTGTAGCCATCAGCCTCGATCTCCCTCAGGATCTCGGATGCCTCCTGAAATTTTCTCCGAGCATATGGATGATATCCCATCCCGATTACGCTTAATCCATCTCCAACATATGCCTCCTTCACACCTTCTAGGATACCTTCCCCTATGACCTGGAAATATTCGGCCATTGGATGGGTTATGAAGTCTAGGGCGCTGCTGAGTGGGGAGCCATCGTGATTTCCCCTGACCGCGATTATCTTGATCTTCTTCCCGGATCTCTCCTCAACCTTCTTCACCAATCTATAGAACTCCCATTTAACGAATACCGCGTCGTCCGGGGTCATGCTTCTCTTCTCGAATAGGTCTCCGGCGTGGATCACGTAGTCCACGTCATTCTCTATGAAGATGTCTATGGCCTGCCTGAAGGCATGTCTGAACGCCCTCCTCCTGGCATCCCTCAAAACCCTTGGGATGTTTCTCCCAACGTGCGTGTCGCTGAAGACCCCTATCCTCAAACCCTCAGCCATCCACGAGATAACTCCTAGATGGGTAATTTCTATCTTCGCTGAGAGATATGAGTCCTCAAAAGGGATCTAAGCTCTATTTAGCGTGGGCCATGGAATTTGGCCACGAAACCACGTTTTTTCTCAAGCATTAGGGTATGGGTGCCTGTTTTTTATGTTCGTTGATTGTCGAAAATAGATTTGACCATTGTATAAAAATTATATATAGGCGGTCCTAGTATTATCCCATGCTGATCTCGATCGAAGAGATAGGCTTGGCCACGATACTCTTCATCTGGATCGTGATCCTGACGAGGTTCTTGACGAAGTCGCTCTATGAGGCTTTGGTTAAGCGGGGAGTTAAGGAGAGGGTCGCCATATACTATAACAGGAAGATCATCCACATGCTGGCCGGAGGTCTGGTCGCAGTCCTCGTCCCCTTCTACTTCAAGACCCCGCTAGTTCCATCCATCTTGGCGATGATCTTAGCGGCCTTCAGCTACATACCATATAAGACTGGGAAGCTCTTCTACTGGTATCAGGTTCCGGAGAATATGTATGATGTCCACTTCTGCATAATGTGGGGAATCTGCCTCGCGGCCGGATGGCTGTTGACCGGGAACCCGTGGTTCGGTGTTCTCCCAATAGTGTTCATGTCATTCGGGGACGCGATCACCGGGATAGTGAGGAACACCCTATTCAAGAGGAGGACTAAATCTTGGTGGGGAAACCTAGCCATGGCCACGGTGACCATACCGATAGGGATGTGGATCTTCGGAGCGGTTGGAGCGGGAATAGCCGCGCTCTGCAGCATAATCGAACACTATGAGTTCGGGATGATAGATGATAATATAACGGTCCCATTAGCGGCTCTCGTGGCCCTCCTAATCCTTAGCCCCGTTCCAAATATTTAGTAGGCTCTCGCGACGTAGACGACCTTCTTCGCCGCCCTTCCACAGACGATGCATGAATCTCTCGGTCTCTCAGCTATATCGTATCGCTCCCCTCTAATCTCTCCTCCGGCTTCTTCTTTCAACCTCTCAGCGCATTCAACGCTTCCACACCACTCTATTCTCGCTATCCTCCTCTCCCTCAGAAGGCTCTTAACTTCATCTACGTTTTTTGCGTCTCCGATCAATCCCATCATTATCCTCATGCTCCTCTCCCTGAGGTTTGAGGCTATCGATTCCATGAGCTCCTCAACCTTCGACTCCAACTCATCTAACCTCACCTTAACTCTCTCCAAGGTATCTCTCCTCGCGAGGGTGGCCGTGGATTCGGCGACTTCCCTAGGCCCGACCTCAACCCTCACAGGAACTCCCATGAGTTCCCAGTGATAGAATTTCTCGCCCGGGGTGACGTCCTCTCTATCGTCTAGGGTGGTTCTCCACCTCTTCTCCAAAATCTCCTTAACCTTGGATGCGTAGCCCATTATCTCCTCCTCTTGGCCCTTGAAGGGTATCGGGATTATCACGACCTGTATCGGGGAGACTATCGGCGGGAGGACGAGCCCCCTATCATCCCCATGCTGGGCTATTATCGCCGCCAAGACCCTGCTGTAGCCGAATCCATAGCAGGTCTGGTATGCGAGGCCCCTGCTCCCATCCCTCTTCTCGAACTCGATCTCGAATGCCTTTGAGAAGTTTCTGCCGAGATTGTGGACGGTTGCGACCTGATTCACCTTTCCATCAGGGTTCCATGCGTCGAATGCTATTGAGTAGACGGCTCCGGCGAACTTATCGAAGTCGGGTCTCTTCAAGATCAGGTAGCTTATCCCGAGCATCTTCAGGACCTTCTCATAGATCTCTATGGCCTCCCTAACCTGATTCTCCGCCTCCCTCGGGGTCTCGTGAACCGTGTGAGCCTCGTTCCATGGGATCTCCCTAATCCTGTAGAGAGCTCTCGTCGCCTTCGTCTCATACCTATACACGTTCACGCTTTGATGGATCTTCAGGGGCAGGTCCGCGTGGCTTCTGATCCAGAGCTTGAGCATGGGATAGATTATGGTTTCTGAGGTCGGCCTGATTATCAGCTTTCTCTCGGCGCTCTTCTCCCCCGTCCCGCTTATCACGAAAACCTCCCCGGAGAATCCCTTGATATGCTCAGCCTCTTTTCCGAATAGCTCCTCGGTCGTGACGAGTGGGAAGAGCATCCGCTTATGGCCCGTCTTCTCCAGCAGATCCTCCAAGAGATTCCTTATCCTCTCCAGGATGTATGCTCCGTTCTCCATATAGACTATGAAGCCCTTGACCGGAAACCTATTATCGGCTATCCTCGCCCTGATTATCAGGTCGTCGAACCAGCTCGCGAAGCTCTCAAACTTCCTCGAAGCGGATACGGTCATGAGCATAATCTGAGACGTAGCTCCCCTATATAGGCATAAAGACTAATTATCAATTATGGTCAACTCCGTCGATGATGGTGAAGAGGGTCGTCCTCTCTTCGAGGGTCGCGGACTCTTTGCTGGAAATGGCTAGGCTCGCCTATCCGCTTGAGATGCTCGCCCTCCTACGCGGAGAGAAGAGGGGAGACGGAGTCTATGTCGAGGAGCTTCTACTCGCCCCCCTCTCAAAGCATGGTAGCTCATCGGTCTACTTCAGGCTCGACCTGATGCCGATGGACTTCACGATAGTCGGGCTCGCCCACTCCCATCCATCCGGGATACCCAAGCCCTCCCTAGACGACCTACACAACTTCATAGGGAGGGTCATGTTGATCCTGATCCCACCCTTCTCGAGCTATCGAGACATCTATGCGTTCAACTCGGAGGGGGAGAGGCTAGAGGTGGTGGTTGAGGGCTAAGTCCTCCTCTCCCAGCCCTTTAAGGCCTCCCTAGCCATATCTATCAAGACCATCTTAGGATCCTTAGCCTTGACATAGGCGCTGGCCAGCAAGACCCCCTCCGTCCCAAGCTCTATGGCTCTGGCGACATCATCTCCGGTCGAGATCCCGGCTCCGCATAGGACGTGGACATCTGGATTGATCTTTTGAACCGCTTGAACAGCTCCCCTAACCACCTCGGGCTTGGCCTTTGAGACCGGTATCCCCGTCCCGATAAGCTCCGGGGGCTCGATCGCGAGCATATCCGGCGAGAGGGCGGCTCCGGCCTTGGTGGTCTCAACCGTGTCCGTGCAGAGTAGGGAGATGAGATCATTCTCCCTAAGCCTCTCCAAGACCATACCTATGTCCGCGAGCCTAAGCCTATGCTCCGAGTGGTTTATCAGGGATCCGACGGCTCCGGCGGCCTTAACATCCTCGGCTAAAATCGAGCCCGTGTGGCTTCCAGGCTTATATGGATCGACATGCTGGGCGAAGACGGGTATCTTGACCTCCGAAGCAACCCTCGCCAGATCGATCGTCGGCGGCGCCACAGCTATCGTTATCCCGAATTGCTCCGAGACCTCCTCCGCTATCTTCGCCAGCCTTACGGCGTTCTCCCCGAATGCCTGGGCATAGGTCTTGAAGTTTAGAGCTATAAGTGGAAAACTTATCTTCCTCATCGCTTAAAGTCTGAAAAGATCACTTGATAAGTTTTTGCTGAGAACTCCTCGGCGGGGCCTCGGCGATAGGCTGCCCCACAGCTCTAGGAGCTTCTCCTTAAGCATCCTCGAAGTCAATACGCCTTCATCCGTTATAAACTTCGACACAAGCTTCGGCGGGATCCTCTCAAAATATGGGTTCCTGACATTTATCTCCTCAACCTTCCTGCCAAAAACCTCCTCGGGCGGATGCTCCTCAAATGAGAATCCATGGACGGCCGCCTTCCAGAGATCCGTTACAACGTGGAATGGCGTCCCGGTCTCCCTCGCCGCCAAGGCGATCATCCTGGTTCCGATCTTATTGACGATGGAGCAGTCGTCGAGTATGGCGTCGCATCCAACCACTACCGCGTCGACCTCCCCCCTCTCCAAGATATAGGAGGCGGCCGAGTCCACGATCAGGGTCACGTCGAACCCGCTCGAAGCCAATCTCTCGGCGAGCCTGACTCCCTCGAATCCAGGTCTAGACTCGGTCGCGATTATCTTCAGGTCTTCGCATAGCTCTATCGCCGTCGCCAGGGTTGAGCTATAGCTGTGGGTTAGAATGCACCTATATCCTGAGAGGAGCTTAGCCGCCTCCCTAATCGTATCTTTCAGCCTACGCTGATAATCCTTGACCGCGGATCTAACGGCGGCCTCGACGGCCTCCTCCAATCCCATCCCAGCCGACGTCAGCCTCTCAACGTTTCCGAGAACCACGTATGCCAGGTTCGCGATCGAGGGCATGCTTGGCCTGGCTTCAGCCAAGAGTCTCGCGAGCCTTGAAACCTCTCTCATAGTCGGTTTTCTCTCTAGGAGTTTTAGGAAGAGGGTCGCCGCTTTGATCGTGAGCTGCGATGCCCCGCTTTCTCTGTCTTCTATGATCTCCTTAACTAAGCTCTCCGCGCTCAATCTCCTAAAACATCCCCATCTAGATATTATTAAGCCTTCAACCGGGTTGAACGATTAATATCGTTGGAGAACAGTTTTCATGCATGGCCGGTAGGAGGATCAAGCCCAGAGCCTGCATACTCGATATAGAGGCAACAGCGCTTGATGCAGATATAGGGCACTTGGTCGGAGCAGGGCTCATGGAGCTGGGCGGAGAGTTCAGGTGGTTTTATGTTAGGAGGCCCGTGGATGAGGCCAAGATCCTGAAGAGGATCCTGAAAGAGGTCTCAACCTATCATATAATGTTCACCTGGAACGGCAGGGGATTCGACATACCTTTCTTAATCTCCAGGGCCCTTAAGCTTAAGCTCCCGGCCGAGGAGTTGCTGAAACCCGTCCACGTCGATTTGGCCGAGTTCGTTAGAGAGAATCTCAGGCTTCATAGGTCGGACCTCTACCACGTCGCGAGATTCCTCGGGATAAAGAAGGATCTGAGGGTTGAGGGATTCGACATACCATCCATATACCTGAAAGCTTTGAGAGGCGACAGGGAAGCCGCGAAGCTTATCGAGGCGCATTGTAGGGATGATCTTGAGGTCACCAGAAAGGTCTTGAAGAGGCTTCTACCGATAATCAGGGCCAAGCAGCCTGAACTAATTCTTTAAGCTTTGAGCTCCCTCGATTGAACGATCCTCACCGTGTGGAGGGGCTCTTCCCTCAGTCCATAGGTTAAGACCATGATCTTCCCTCCGACCAATCTCTCGATCCTCGACTGAAGTTCATCTAACCCCTCCTCATAATCCTTCGAGGAGACCATGATCGACTCTATCCCCCAGATGAGCGCGAGCTTTCTCAGGGTTCTCTTGGAGTTTGAGGCGGAGAATATCCTACATCTAGGTCTGAAGCTCGCTATCCTCATCGCAGTCCTACCCGACCTCGTGTAAACTCCTATAACCGCGTCCAGAGACTCGGCTAGGGAGACCACCCCATACGCGAACCTATCTCTGACATCCCCGTCTCTCAGCTTCCTCCGCCTCTGCGGAGTTATATCGGGCTCATATGTCTTGATTATCTTCGAAAGCCACTTGACTGCCTCGACAGGATACTTTCCTATCGCCGTCTCACCGGTCAACATCAACACATCGACTCCCTGCCTAATCGCTGAGACCACATCTATTATCTCTCCGCGAGTTGGGATGGGGCTCTCGACCATGGATCCCAGGATCTGAGTCGCTACTATGACGGGTTTACCTCTCTCGATGCATAGATCGACGATTCTTTCCTGAAGCCTCGGAATCTCCTCGAGCGAAAAATACATTCCGAGATCTCCCCTCGCGACCAAGATCACGTCGGCGGAGTCGACGATCTCCTCAAGCCTATTCACCGCGGTCGGGGTCTCTATCTTCGCTATTATCCCAATATCCTTTGCTCCTAGAGATAGGAGCATGCCCTTGAGCATCGAGACGTCCTCGGCCTCCCTCACATAGCTTAACCCTATGTAGTCGAAGTCCTCTTGGACGGCGAATCTAACAGCCTCGACCTCGCGCTCGGTTATTGTCGGAAGTTCGAGGTCCCTGCCCTGAATCACTAGGTTCTTTCTGGAGGTTATGGTTGCGTCCGTTAAAGCCTTGAGGGAGATTCTCTCCCCACCCTCTTCGAGAACCCTGAGAACCACCCTCCCATCATCCATCAAGAGTATATGGCCTTCCCTAAACTTTCCGAGAATCGACTTATTCGGGATCGGGATCCTCTTATCGCCTCCACCCGGCAACCTATCGGCCAAAACGAGGTGGGCTTCATCCCCAGCCCTCAACCTTATCGGCTCATCGAGATCCCCGATCCTCACCGACGGCCCCCTCAGATCGCCTATCAGGGCCAGATGGCGTCCGACCTCGCCCTCAACCTCCCTAACAACCCTCACAAACCTAAGCCATTCATCCACACTTCCGTGGCTGAAGTTTATCCTGAATGCGGACGCTCCGGCTAAGGCCATGGCCTTAACGATCTCAACTGAGCGGGAAGAAGGTCCGATGGTCGCGGCTATCTTGGTCTTCAAGATCCACCACCCCAAGAATAAGAGATCTGGTTAAAATGCTTTCCCAAAGCCTCGCAACCCACATATGACTCAAAAATTAATTATACCTTAATGTATATCTTGAATATGAGTGAACTCGCGGTGATCGAGATTTGATCATCGTCATAGGACATTTAACGATCGACGAGATAGTCTGCGATGGTGAGGTGTTGGAGAACATGGGCGGCGTCGCATGCTATGCCTCCCTGGCCGTGAGGGCGATGGGCTCAAACGTGAGGGTGGTCTCGGCGATCGGGGAGGACTTTCCTGAAAAATTCCTGAAGATCCTATCGGACATGGGTGTGGATATGTCAAGGGTAGTTAAGTTCATGAATGCCAAGACAACTAGATTTAGGATAAGGAATATTGGAGACCTTAGAGAGATGTGGCTGAAAGCAAGGGCGCCTGAAATTAAAATCGGAGATGTGGGGGGAGACGCGATCTACCTAGGTCCAGTGGCGCGAGAATTACACTTCGAGGACATCAAGAGGCTTGTAAGCCGGCATGATAGGGTTTTGCTCGATCCGCAGGGGATCCTCAGAGAATTTGATGAATCGGGTAGGGTTAAGCTCGTGAGGACGGATCTGAACTTTCCGGGCTTATGGGCGCTGAAGACATCGATGGAGGAGGGGCGGGTGATAACCGACGCCGCCGAACCCGAGGCCATTGTTGAGAGGCTTCACGGGATCGCGAAGATAATCTTGCTGACCATGGGAAGAAGGGGGGCGATCGTCAGCGACGGATCCAAGAAACTTCTCATACCGATCTACGAGACAAAAACGGTCGACCCAACGGGGGCTGGAGACGTCTTCGGCGGAGCCTTCCTAGCGGAATTTCTGAGGAGCGGGGAGATCGATTGGGCCTCAGCGGTCGGATCGGCTGCCGCGTCGATAGTCGTTGAGGATCACGGGTTCCTGCCACTATTATCCGAGGATTTTAGGAGGGAGGTCTATAGGAGGGCTGAACTCATCCACGAGCGGGTGAAGAGGTTTTAATCGACCTCTATTCCATGCTTCCTCAACGCGGTCTTAATCTTGTTGATCTCCATCTTCAGGTATTGAAGCTCCCTGACTATAAGCTCTAGATCCGATGGGGGAATCGGCCTTATCCCAACGCCCCTAATCCTCTTCAAGAGATCTTCAGGCGACCCCACCAACTATACACCGAGAAATACTCCTATTCCACGCCTATAACCATTTACAAATATCGATTTAAGGCGGGTTGCTGAGAGGATTTGACGGAAATGAGAAACGGGGTGGAGAGGGTAGCGGTGATAGGCGCTGGGAGGATGGGGCATGGAATAGCTCAGATCGCGGCCATGAGCGGCTACGGCGTCAAGCTCATGGACATAGATCTGGGAGCATTAGAGAGGGCGTTGAACAGGATTAGATGGAGTTTAGGAAAGCTCGCGGGCAAGGGGCTTGTAGAGGCGGATGAAATAGAGCACGTTTTAGGTAGGATAAGGATCTCGACGGAGATCTCCGAGGCCGTTGGGGACGCGGACCTAGTGATAGAATGCGTTCCGGAAAACCAACATGCGATAATATCCACGAACACGAGCACAATACCGATAACCGAGCTCGCGTCGGCTACCAGCAGACCCGATAAATTCATAGGAATACACTTCTTCAATCCCCCACAGATCATAAAGCTTGTCGAGATAATTCCGGGCGAGATGACGTCTGAGGAGACCCTGAGGATCGCCGTAAGGAGGTCTTGATCTGCAGAAAGGATCTCCCAGCCTTCATCGTGAATAGAGTATTGCTGCCGATCCTCGACGAGGCTGCGTGGGTGGTTAAGAGGGGGGAGGCCGAGGTAGCCGAGGTGGACTCGGCGATTAAGTATAGGGTTGGGCTACCGATGGGCCCGTTCGAGCTCATGGACTACATCGGGCTGGATGTGGTGTACTCGGCCATGAGGGAGGTTAAGAAGAGCTCGGCCATGAGGGAGGTTAAGAAGAGAGATCCAAGCCTGATACTCCTATGCCCGCTGATCGAGGAATATTATGGGAGGGGATGGTGGGGCAGAACGTCTGGAAGAGGATTCTACAAGTATCTTGGGGAGAGGGCTGGAAGGGCTGAGGTGCCGAGGGGCTGGAAGGGCTGAGGTGCCGAGGGAGTTATCGGAGAAAGTTGATCCGCTAGCTATCCTAGCCCCATCAGCGAATATAATCGCGAGGCTTGTGAAGCTTGGAGCCGCATCCCTGGAAGAAATCGATAAGGCGACTAGACTCGCGCTAGGCTTCCCAAGGGGGATAATGGGATTCTTTAGGGA